>JAITRV010000019.1 GCA_031288215.1 Spirochaetaceae bacterium
GTTCTTGACCCCTCCCGCGGGGACGCTGAGATCCACCGAACCTATCTCGTTTCCTATGAGGGCCACCATCCGGCCGTAGCTTCCCCGGGCCAGGAGATCCGCGGCGGCGGTTCCGAGGCTCGTGGCCAGGACCCGGTCCGACGCGCTGGGGATGCCGCCCCGCTGGACATAGCCGAGGACCGTGGCCCGGGTCTCCATGCCCGTTTCCGCCTCGATTTCCAGGGCCACCTTGTAGCCCTGGGAGGGGGTCAGTTCCCGGTATTTCTTGCGGTCCTTCTTGTCCATCAGGGCCTCTTCCACCGAGAGGGCCCCCTCGGCGACCACCACGATGGAAAAGCCCCGGCCGCTTTGGAAGCGCTTCTCCAGATGCCTGCCGATGGCCTTGATGTCGTAGGGAATTTCCGGGATGAGGATCACGTCCCCCCCGCCGGCCACCCCGGCGTAGAGGGAGAGCCAGCCCGCTTTATGGCCCATGAGTTCGATCACCATCACCCGGTCATGGCTTTGGGCGGTGGAATGGAGCCGGTCGATGGCCTCGGTGGCGATGGAGAGGGCCGAATGGAAGCCGAAGGTCCGGTCGGTACCGATGATGTCGTTATCGATGGTCTTGGGGAGGCCGATGATGTGGAGGCCCTCCCGGGCAAGGAGGTAGCCGGTGGTGTTGGTGCCGTTTCCCCCCAGGACCACCAGGCAGTCCAGGTTGAATTTCCGGTAATTTTCCTTGATTGCCGCCACCTTATCCGCTCCCAGGTCGTTCTCGTACTCGGCGGGTTTGGACTTGAAGGGCTTTTCCCGGCTGGACCCCAGGATGGTCCCCCCCCGGGTGAGGATGCCGGAAAAGTCCTTCGGTCCCAGGGGCCGCACGTCCCCCGCGATAAGCCCCCGGTAGCCCCGGGCTACCCCGAGGATATTCATGCCGTAACGGTCATGGGCCGCCCGGCATACCCCCCGGATAGCGGCGTTCAATCCGGGGCAGTCCCCTCCGCTGGTCAATATCCCCAAGGTCTTGGTCAGGCTCTTCTTATTTCCCATAGGTTCAGTATAAAGGTCCGTCCGGGACTATACTAGCCCTCTTATTATAGGGTAAAATTCAGGAAAATGATGCATTTTTCTAAGAAGGGCGATTGGTTCCGTATGATCCGGCGCCGTTTCCGCTTTATGACGCTTCTCTGCTGCCTCGCCGGTCTCGCCGGCTTTGCCCCGGCGCTTCCCGCCCAGGGCCTTCCCTGGACGGCCCTGATCGGAACCGACCGGGGCCTTTATAGCCTGAACATCGACGGGACCCTCGAAAGCCTGTGGACCGGGGGCACGGTGCGGAAGATCCTCCGGGGAGGCGATTTCTGGGCCGTCCTGGGGGATCAGGGGGTCCTGGTATCCCGGGACCTGCGGACCTGGGAGCCGAGGAACCAGGGGCTGCCGGTCAAGACCATCAAGGTATTTGAGGGGGGGCAGCGTTCCTTTATTTCCCTCATCCAGGAACTGAAGGACCTGGAGTTCAACCCGGAGAACCCGGACATAATGGTCTGCGCCACCAAGGACCTGGTCTACCTCTCCCGGGACCGGGGCCTCCACTGGGAGAGCCTGGGGGCGCCCCCCCTCCGGGCCAACGGGATCAAGGCGGTGGCCGTGGCGAACCTCCCGGAACTGACGGTTTTCCTTTCCCACAGCATTTACGGCGTCTATTACCGGGCCGCGGATCCCCGTTCCGGGGGGCAGTGGACGGAACTGAACGACGGGCTGGAACAGCTTGAGACCACCGGGAACGTCGATGAGGTCTCGGATATCGCCCTCTTCCTGCCGGGAGAGGGGGAGTCCCCGGAAGCAAGGGAACCCCCGGAAGCAAGGGAGCCCCCGGAGAGAAGGGAACCCCCGGTTCTCTATGCCGCCCAGACCTTCCGGCGGCGGATGTACCGGCTGGACTGGACGGGGAAGCGCTTCGACCTGCTCTGGGGGGAAACCGGGGAGATCGGCGGCGTTGGGGAGGTCTCCGGCCTCGATTCCCTGGATGTCGGGGAAAAGGCCATCCGCTTTGTCCGGGAAGGGGCCGTGGCGGAAGTGCCCCGGGAGGCTTCCTCTCAGAGCCCCCGGCTGCGGCGGGATCTCCGGGGCTTCATCCTGGACCTTCCCGAATCCCAGGGCCTCGTCCCCCAATGCCTGGTGATGCGCACGCCCCAGGGGGAGACCGTGACCCTTTCGGAACTCTGGCTGCTCAACCGGGAGGGCGGTGAAGGGAGGCCCCTCGCCCGAGACAAAGAGGGGATCTACCTTCCGGTGAACCATGCGGGGGATCCGGGGAGCCTTCTCCCCTACCTGGAACTCATCGAGAGCCGCGCGCTCAACATGGTGGTGATCGACATGAAGGACGACTACGGCCGCCTCCGCTTTATCCCGGAGCAGGCGGAGCTTGCCCGGAAAGGCCGGGTTTTCCGGCCCCTGGATATCGACAGCCTCCTTACAACCCTGAAGAAGCGGGGAATCTATACCGTAGCCCGGATCGTGGTATTCAAGGACCCGGAGTTGGCCGGGAAGGAGGGGGGGAAATACGCGGTCTGGGATTCCCTGACCAACCAGCCCTGGGAGGGGTATTACGACCGGCGGCAGCTCAAACCTCCTCCCGGAGATCCGCCGACGCCCCCGGATCCCCTGGTGCGGATCATTCCCGCGGAGGATTCCGCCTACGAGATCCTCCGGACCTACTACGATGAACGCTGGGTGGATCCCTATTCCGAGGAGGTCTGGGAGTACATCGCCGGGGTCTCCCAGGAACTGCACCGGCGGGGATTCGACGAAATTCAGTTTGATTATATCCGTTTCCCCACCGACGGGGTGAACCTGGGCAACGCGCGATACCGCTGGCGGGATCCGGGAATGGATATGGAAAGCGCGATCCTTTCCTTCCTCCGTCATGTCCGATCCCGGATCGACGCTCCCATTTCCATCGACATCTACGGGGCTAACGGCTGGTACCGCACCGGGGCCAGAACCGGGCAGGAGGTGGAACTGTTAAGCCCCTATGTGGACGTGATCTGTCCCATGTACTATCCCAGCCATTTTGAGCAGACCTTTCTGGCCCAGGCGCCGGAGGAACTCCGTCCCTTCAGGATCTACTACCAGGGCGCCCGGCGGACCGCCCTGATCGGCCGGAACCGGATCGTCGTCCGCCCCTATGTCCAGGCCTTTTTCCTCAATGTCTCCTATGACCGCCGGTACTACGGGGCGGATTATGTCCGCCGGGAACTGGAGGGGGTCCGGGCCGCGGGAAGGGGAGGGGTGACCTATTGGAACAACTCGGGCCGCTACGAGGACATTCCCCTCAGCAACGAGTAACGCCCCGGGGGGCTTCCTCCCTCCTCCTTGTGAGGCGCCTCATCGTTTTTCCAGGCCGATATAGTAGGTCTCAAAGGAACTGCTCCGGCACGAGCGGGGCTTAAAGCTCTTCCCGGTTACAAAAAGTTCCCGCATCCGATCGAGGAGGCCGGCGGAATCCCCCCCCTGGAAGACCTTCACCACCAGGTTCCCCCCTTTTACCAGGGCGGTTTCCGCATAGAAGAGGGCCGTTTCCGCCAGGGCCAGGGACCGCAGGGTATCCACGGCGCGGTTTCCCGTGGTCGCCGGGGCGGCGTCGCTCATCACCAGGTCGTAGGGCCCCCGGGCCAGCAGGGCCTCCCGGACGTTCTCCGTGGTCATATCCCCCCGGATGAAGAAGAAGTGGTCCCCCCTGAACAGGCGGTGCTCCGGGAGGGGGGCCAGGTCCGCCGCCGCCAGGAAAAGCCGGCCTTCCATACGCCGCAGGGCGTAGAGGCTCCAGCTTCCCGGCGCGGCCCCCAGGTCCAGCCCCCGGAACCCCGGAGGGCCGGGACGGAACAGTTTGAATTTCTCGTCCATTTCCTGCAGCTTATATACCGAACGGGCGGGATAGCCCTCCCGTTGGGCCTTCAGGGCCCAAAAATCCGGTTTTTCGTATGTTGTCATAGTCACCCTTCCCGGGGCTTTTCCCCAAGGCTCTTCTGAGGTAAAATACCTTATTATGGAAAGCGCGTATACCCTGCGGCTTGAAAAGATAGAAGCGGTTTTACGGAAGGCCCTGCCCGAAGAGCCGGACCCGGCCTGGACAGCCCGGACCTTCCTCAGCCCCCCCCCGTGCGGGAACCGCTCAGATGACGGCGGAGCGGCGGCCCTTCTGTCCGCCGCCTGTATCACTCCCAAAGAAGCCCCCCTGGGGCTGACCCAGCCGGCCTTGGACCTCCTCGGCCGGGGGGGCAAGCGCTGGCGGCCCCTGCTCATGGTCCTGGTATGCGAAAGCCTCGGCGGAGGCGACGGAGCCCTTCCCCTGAGCCCCCTGGTGGAATTCCCCCATAACGCCAGCCTCATCCACGACGACATCGAGGATAATTCCGACGAACGCCGGGGAAAGCCCGCGATACACCTCATCTATGGGACCGATACGGCGATCAACAGCGGCTGTTTCCTCTATTTTTTGCCCCTGGCCTGCATCGAATCCTGGGATGCGCCGGCGGAACGGAAGAACGCCCTCTATGCCCTCTGGGGCCTTTATATGCGGCGGCTGCACCTGGGACAGGCCATGGACATCCGCTGGCACCGGGAGCCCGCCTTTTTCCCCGAAATCGAAGCCTATTACACCATGTGCCGCTTAAAAACCGGGTGCCTCTCGGGCCTTTCCGCCGTGCTGGGGGTCCGGGCGGCTTTTGCCCGGCACGCCGCCCCCCCGGATTCCCTGGAACAGCGCCTGGGGGACGCGGCGGAAAAGCTCGGCGTCGGCTTCCAGATTCTGGATGATGTGAAGAATCTCACCACGGGCCTTCCCGGCAAGAAACGGGGGGACGACATCGTGGAGGGCAAGAAAAGCCTGCCGGTGCTCCTCTTTATCCGGGGGGACCGGAGCCGGGAAGCCCTCGTGACCCGCTGTTTTTCCGCGGCCCGGGCCCAGGGAATCGCCGCAACGGAGGTGGAGGAATTGATATGCGCCCTCCGGGGGGCAGGGGTTTTGGAGGAAGCGGAAGCACAGGGCCGGGCGCTGATCCGGGAAGCCTCCGGGGTACTTGCCGGAGCGGGACATTCCGGAACGGAAGCGTCTTTTTCCGGCATCAGGGGAGATCCGGCGGCCCGAAGGCTGCTGGGAAAACTGGGGGAATTGCTCATCGGTTGAGGAGGGGCGCGTCAAATGGAAAACATGCTGGAATCGGAGATATGGACCATCGTGAGGACCGGGCCGAGTATGGCGGTCTTATTAAGACCCCGGGGCTACCAGGTGTCGGTACCGATCTTTATCGGACACCTGGAGGCCCATTCAATTCTCGTCGGCTTTGGCGCCGCCCCTCGGCAGCAGCGGCCCTTGACCCATGACCTGATGGTCAGCCTGATCCGTCACGCGGGCTTGGTACTGGCCCGGGTAGAGATCTATGACATAAAAAACAGCGCCTTTCTCTCCCGCCTGTTCTTTCACCGGAACCTCCGTATCGGGGAAAAGACAAGCGGGGAAGAAACCGGAGAAAAACCCCTCATCGTCGATTCCCGCCCTTCCGATGCCGTTGCCCTGGCGATACGCTGCAAATGCCCGGTATTTATTGCCCAAAGAATAGTATCCGATGTGGGGGTCCCGGAAGAATTTTTCCTCGGTATTACCGACGAAGCCATAAGCCCGCCCCCGGAACCCTCCGCCAATTCCCGGCGCATAGCGTTACAGACCGAATTGGAGGATGCGGTGGCCCAGGAAGAGTATGAACGGGCCGCGGAAATTCGGGATATGCTGATCCTCATGGACCGCGAGGGGCTTGCGGAATTCCCCGAAGATCTCTAAGCATTATAAAACCGGAAACGTTATAGAACGGAAACGGTATAAAACGAAAAAAGAACCATGGGTATAGTAATTTTTCACTTTCCGCTTGCCGAAATTAATAAAGTGGTATATTATTAAATAAAGTCGTTGGCCTATCCTGGTACTTTTTTATAGATTTTGGCAGTATGAGGTCCGGCAGGTGAACGAAAGTTGGTATCATTGAGCATGATAGAACAGAGGACTCAGTCCGATAAAAAAACCATTCTCAAACTCAAGGGAAGCCTTCTGTTACGGCTTATCATGGGTTTTTCGATAGTGTATTATACCCTCCTCTTCAGCGGCTCCCCATTGCTGACCATCCTCGGGGGCTTACGGCTTTTCCCGCTTTACGGGAATTCCTCCGAGGCGGGGATGGGGGGAATGTCCTACCTTGAAAGCGGCGGTCCTGAAACGGCGGCCGGGGAAGTTTCCGTGGAACTGGCGGCCCTCACGGGGGTACCGGAACCGGCGGAATTCTCCAAACCCCGGATGCTCCTGTCGGCTTCCTACCGGGTCAGATCGGGGGATACCATCAGCGATCTGGCCGAGTATTTTGGCCTGAACCAGGACACCCTCCATTCAATCAACGAGATTAAACACGCCCGGCTCATCCAGATCGGGCAAATATTAAAGATTCCCAACCAGGACGGGATCATCCACCGGGTAAAACGGGGGGAAACCCTGGCCTCCATCGCGGGGACCTACCGGATCGATCCCCAGGGGATTCGGACGGTGAATGAACTCTTTTCCAACGAGGTAGAGGCCGGGACCCCCCTGTTCATCCCCGGCGCCCGGCTTGATTGGGCGGACCTGCAGGAAATCAACGGGGACCTCTTTTCCTGGCCCCTTCGCGGCTATATCACTTCCCCCTACGGCTACCGGGCCAGCCCCTTTACCGGGGTCCGCCAGTTCCATTCGGGGATAGATATCGGGGCCGCCATGGGAACTCCCATACGGGCCGCCATGAGCGGGCGGGTGAGTTCGGTGGGCTACGACGATTCCTACGGCAATTTTGTGGTGGTTAGCCATCATTCGGGGTACCGTACCTTCTACGGCCATCTCAGCGTGGTCCGGGTGAAGCCCGGAACCTATGTCGGCACCGGGGAGCGGATCGGCGATGTGGGAACCAGCGGCAGGAGTACCGGCCCCCACCTGCATTTCACGGTCTACAAAAACGGCATCACCGTAAATCCCCGGGCCCTCATCAAATAAGGCCCCCGCGCGCGTTTGACTTAAAGCTACCGGCCGGATATGACCGAATCAATCAGCCCCTGAAATTCCGGGTCCAGGCCCTCAAGGGGCCTTCCGGAATGGAAGAAGCTTTTGCGGATATAGGCGATCCCGTCCCGTTCTTCAATGACGGCATCCGGGGCCTCCTGCCTCGGGGAAAGTCCCCCTTCTATCTCCTCAATCTCGCGCAGGTCCTCCGGTTCCGCCTCGCCCCCGACGGCTTCCAGCAATTCCAAGGCCCCCGGCGCTTCGGAGGAAAAGGGAATATACAGGTGGAAGCCCCGGTAATCGCCGCTCAGTTCTTCCGGGTATCCCACCGGGACGGAATCCGGCAATTCCCCCTCCTCCAGGGGGAACCCCGGAGGGCCCGGGGGTTCTTCCTCCCCGGCTCCGTCCCGGACAAAACCGAACTCAAGCCCTCCGGCCAGATCCTCCAGGGTCCATGAGGGCCCGTAGAGCATGGGGAGTTCTTCCGTCCCTTCGACAAACCCAGGCCCCGCCTCAAACCCGGCGGCCTCCTCCGCCCCTTCGACCTCTTCAAGGGCCGCCGCTTCCTCAAGCTCGGCGTCCGGTTCCTCCATGTCCCCGGCGGCCTCCTCCGCCGTCGCGGCCCGGGGGGCAGCGCCGGCTTCCGCCCCTTGAGGGGGGAAGGGCGCGGGGGCCGCCGATGCCGAAACTTCCCCCAGGACCCGGCTCAGGACCTTGAGGATCTTCGTTTCAATATCGGCGTCCCGCTCCTCCTCCCGGCGGCCCCTGATGACCGCCAGGAATTCATCCCAGAATTTATCTATCAGGAAATCAAGATCCCCCGCTACGATCCCGGGGCGGAAGCGGATGCCCCGCTTCAATTCGGCGTGGATCTCCCCCCGGCGCTGTTCCAATTCCCGGCGCCAGCGGTCCCAGTCCAGATCCCCCTTGAGATCATAATACTCCTCCACGAGGCTGCGTCTGAGCCGTTTCAGCCGGTTTTGGATGACGAGGATCGGGTCCTGCCGGAAGTTAAAGATCAGAAAAACCGACAAATACAGGGTGAGGAAAAAGGCCCCCAGGAGGATGATCTTCAGGGCCTCCGGGAGGATAAAGAGCGCTTCAGGCATCAGGCGTCCGATGAAGAAGCCCCCGTCGGTTGTGGCGGAAACCAGAACCAGGGCGGCATCGGTGCCGGAAGCCTCCAGCGTCGTCAGGGCCGGGGCCCCCTCCTTCCAGATCGAAGCCACGGCAGCCGTCAGGGCCCCCCTGCTCCCCCGGGGGAGGCCGATCAGCACCCCCGCCGGTTCCGAAAGGAGGGAGACATCCTCTCCCAGGGGAATCCGGCCTTCGGTCATGAACCGTTCCGCCAGGCTCCGCGCCGCAAAGGAAAAGAGGGCGGTCCCCCGGTACGCCCCATAGGAATCGTAAAAGGGAAAGGAAAAGAGGAAGCGGTTCTCCCGGTCATCCGCCGTCACCTTTGCTTCCCCCTGGTCCGGAGCCTCCACCCGCTCAAAGGGGATAAAACCGGGACTTTCGTGGTAGTTCCGGTAGGCGATACGTCCCTCCCCCAGGCGGAGGATGTCCCGGGCATCGGTAGAAAAGTGAATCCGCACCGCCCCGGAATCAATAAACCGCACCGACTGAAGCCCCCCCAGGTCCGTCATCAGTTCCCCGTAGATCCGGCTCCGTTCCAGAATATCCTCCCGGGTCTGGTTGGGCAGAAAACTGCGCCGCACCGCTTCATTTTCCAGGGTTGCGGAAAAACGGCCCCGCAATTCCCCCAAAAACCCCTGGAGGGCCCCGGCATCCCCCTCGATGGTCCGCCTCGCCTCCCGGATAACCGACGGCCGATAAAACCGGGCCTCCACCAGATCAAACAGCCCCGTATATGCCAAGACCGTAACAACGGCGGCACAAAGGATAGAGATAAGCAAACTTATGGATGCCCTCTGGGGTACGGTCACTCGGTCAAATCCTATACCTAATTTAAATATAATCAACATAAACAAAAGGTTTTCCCAAAATTTGGAAAGCCCCTCTCTTTACTATCATACTAGAAAATTCCCTTTCAGTCGACCTCCTGGGCCTTGACAAAGAGGGGAATATACTCGATTTAATAAGTATGAAGGAACTGTACCATACCGAAGACGCGCCGAAACGGGCCTTCCTCATCGGCATCCGGGACCGGGAACGTTCCCCGGGGGAAGAGGAATCCCTGGCCGGGGAATTCGCCGCCCTGGCCGAGTCCCTGGGGGTGGAGATTGCCGCCCAGGAACGGGTGATCCCCCGGGAGGACCGATCGAAGTTCGGCGTGGGCAGCGGGAAAGCCCGGGAACTGACGGAACAGGCCGCATCCCTGGGAGCGGACTGCCTGATCTTCGACTGGGAGCCCAGCCCTTCCCAGCAGCGGAACTGGGAGGCCCTGGGGGGCATCCCCGTCATAGACCGGACGGAGCTGATCATCCGGATCTTTGCCAGCCGGGCACGGACCAGGGAGGCGGAACTTCAGGTGGAACTGGCGGAACTTTCCTATGCCCTGCCCCGGTTAAGCCACAAATACATCGACCTTTCCCGGCAGCGGGGGGGCAGCTACGGAACCCGGGGGGCCGGGGAAACCCGCTTCGAGACGGACCGGCGGGCCATCCGGGAGCGGATCCGACGGGTACGGGGGGAAATAGAAAGGGTCCGCAAGAACCGGGAGATCCAGCGGAAAAAACGGGAAAAAACCGTTACGTCCTGCGCCCTGGTGGGGTATACCAATTCGGGAAAGTCCTCCCTCCTCAACGCCCTGACCGGCGCCGGCGTCCCTACCGAGGACAAGCTCTTCGCCACCCTGGACCCCGTGGCCCGGCTGGTCCCGGAACAAAAGAAAGACCCTTCGGGAGAAAAGAAAGCCCCCCCGGGGCCCCTGGTCCTGATCGACACCGTAGGCTTTATCCGCCGGCTTCCCCACAACCTGGTTGACGCCTTCCGGTCAACCCTGGAGGAAGCGGTCCTGGCGGACCTCCTGATCCACGTCCTGGACGCCTCCGACCCCGGCGCGGAGGGCTTTTTTACGACCACCATGGGGGTGCTTCGGGACCTGGGGGCGGACAAAAAGCCGATGATCCTCGCCCTGAACAAGGCCGACCGGGGAATCCCGCCGGAATTTTCCGGCGCCTTCCTCCGGCACTACCCCGACGCCATTCCGGTTTCCGCCAAGACCGGGCAGGGCCTCCCGGAACTCCTCCGGCGTATGGAAGAATTCGCCGCCGGGGAGCTTTCCCAGGGGACCCGCTTCCGCTTCCCCCCGGACCGCCACGACCTGGCGGCGCTGCTCCACCGCCGGGGCACGGTCCTCTCGGAGAAATACGAAGACGATTACATTGAGATAGAAGCCCGGATCAGCCCGTCCCTGGAGGAAACATTACGGGACTATGCGGTCCCCGGCGGCTGTTAGCCCTTTTTTGTCATAAAATTCCTCCCCGATTGAAGCGCCCCGCATCCGGGATGCATATATACCGGTATACATTGCTCTTAATGATATGGATATATGGAGGCGTCCTTTGTTGTCTAAACCGGAACCGCTCCCGGAACTCCGGGAAACAGCCCCGGATCCCCTGGATACCGCGGCCCTGAAGCTCTTCGGCCTTTCCTACCTGTTCCCCTATCAACGGCTGGTCATGGCCAATATCCTGGAAGCCGCTCTGGCCCGGGGGGTCCCCCTCCGCTGGCCCGAAGGGGCTGTCCCCCCGGATACTGCCGACGGTTTATCGGCCGGCGGCTCATCGGACGATGACGCTTTGGATGACGGCTCACCGGACGATGAGTCGTGGGGGGGCCGGGGCCGGCAGATCGTGATCCTCCCCACCGGGGCGGGGAAATCCCTCTGCTTTCAACTTCCCGCGATGCTGATGGAAGGCCCCAGCCTGATAATCTATCCCATCCTGTCCCTGATGGCGGACCAGGAGCGGCGGCTTAAGGAACGGGGCTTCGATCCGGTGGTACTCCGGGGGGGCCAGCGTCCCGAAGAACGGCGGCTCATCTGGGAAAAGATCCGTTGCGGGAGGGGCCGCTTCCTCATCGCCAACCCGGAGGTCCTGCTGACCCCCCCGGTGATGGAACGGCTGCCGGAGTTGGGGATACTCCACGTGGTGATCGACGAGGCCCACTGTGTCAGCGAATGGGGAGAGAGCTTCCGGCCCAGCTATCTCCGGCTGGGTGAAATCATCGCCGCCATCGGGGGGAAGGCGGCGGAGGCAACGGGCCTTCCCCTGGTAACGGCCTTTACCGCCACCGCCTCGGACCCGGTGCTGGAAAAGATAGACCGTTCCATCTTCGGGGGACAGGGGGCCCACCGGATCGTGGGAAACCCGGACCGGAGCAATATCAGCTATGCCGCCCGGGGGTGCATACTCCGGGACCAGGCGGTCCTGGACCTGATCCTGAAAAACGAACGGCCCGCCATCGTCTTCTGCTCCTCCCGGCGGGGTACGGAGAAGCTGGCCCGGTATCTGCGGAACGAGTTGGGGAGTTCCGAGGTCCGGTTCTACCATGCGGGTTTAAGCCGGGAGGAAAAGACCGATGTGGAGGGCTGGTTTTTTCAGAGCTCCGGGGGCATCCTCACGGCGACCTGCGCCTACGGCATGGGGGTGGATAAGCCGAACATCCGCACGGTGATCCACCGGGACTGCCCCCCCTCGGCGGAGGCCTACCTCCAGGAGTCGGGCCGGGCCGGCCGGGACGGGCTTCCCTCCCGGGCCTGCCTCCTCTGGGGGCCCGCCGATGCCTTGGCCCTGCGGCGGGCCCGGACCGCCGTTTCCCGGGCCCGGCTCTCGCCCCTCTTTGCCTATGCCCGATCCCCCGGCCGCTGCCGCAGGCAGGCCCTCCTGGGCCTGCTCAACTATGCCGGCGCCGGGGAGAGCCCCGAAGGGGAATGCTGCGACGTATGCGCCGGCGAAAGCCGGGGAAGCCTCCGGGAGGAACCGCCCTTGCGGGACTTCTTCCGCAAGAACCGCCACCGCTATACCCTCGGCGAGGCCGCCGCCGTCCTCTCCCGGCTCATCCCGGCCTGGTCCGACGAGGATGCCAAGCAGGCGATTAATCAGCTCCTGCGGGACAAGGTGCTCAAAAAGGGGTCCCTCTTCCGGAAGGGCAAACTCAGCCTTAACCGGAGCTCTCCTCCTCAAGACCCAGTTCATCCTCCCCTTCCCGGGTAGCCTCATCCCTCGAAGGCATGGGGGCAGGTCCCCGCAGCTTCTTGGGCCGGGAGCGGGCGGCTGCTTTTTTTACCCGCCGCTTCCGGGAGAGCCGGGACACCGAGAAGACTAATGAAAGATAGAATACCAGGACCACCGTCACCGCAATGACCTGCCATGACATAATGACCCCCAGGATCAGAGCCCCGAGTTCCTTGGAAGACATCTCCGCTCGCTGGTTACCGCCTTTGCTTACTATTCGGCGTTTTATCCCCGAACCTTAAGGATCCGCCCGGTCCGCGCCCAGGAGGGAGGGAATACAGGATAAATCCCGGATGACCCTGGTGGGGAGGAGTTCCCCCACCAGGGGGTTTTCCCCCCTGATCCGCAGGGAACGGCGATCCCCGGCAAAGAGGGCGGTCTTAAACCCCGTTACGGCGGCGGGGTGTATGTCGTTCAGCATATCGTTTCCCGTGTAGAGGACCTCCTCCGGACGGATTCCCCGGGAGCCCAGGACCGCGGCGGCCTTGGAAAAAAGCCGGGGGGAAGGCTTCGCCTCCCCCTCCTCAAACGAGTAGATGATGAGGGCGCCGTCGAAGCCCAGGGCCTCCGGAGGGCCTCCAAAAAAGGCGTCGAAGAGGAGGGGGGTAAAGAACTGGGCGTTGGAAATAAGCCCCAGGGTCAAGCCTGAGCCCTTCAAGCGGGCAAAAAGCTCCCCCGCGCCGGGCATGGGAAAGGAGGGGTTCACCGCCAGCTCATAGCGCAGGGCCAGTTCCCGGGGATCGAAAAACGGGCCTGCCTTTACCGGGCCGCCGGCAAGGGCGGCCCACAGCTCCTCAACGCGGATTTCCGGGCAGGCTTTCTTGGCAGCGAGCCGGCGATGGGCGTCCAGGACCGCCCGGGTAAAGGCCTCCCGCAGTTCCTCCCCGGTACATTCCGGGGCATAGTCCCGGGCCAGGGCGTCAATATTCCCCCGGGCCTCCCCCCCGGCGCCTATTTCCCCGGCGGCGGAGGCGAAGAGGGTCCCGTAAATATCCAGGAGGACCGCCCGGATCCCCCCCAGGGGGCCGCAGGCGCCGGGATAGACCAGGGCTTCCAGGGAGGGCGGCAGTTCCGGGGGATCGGGCTCCAGGGGGGAAGCGGCTTCCCGGATCAGGGCGATATATCCCGCTTTATCCACGGAAGCCCCTCATTCCTCCCCCACCTCGATCAGGGACAGCCGCAGGGGATCCAGGTACAGTTCCAGGAGCATGGACTTGGAAATCCGGTGGACCACCGTCGTACCGGAAACCGCCCGGTAGGCGTCCCGCAGGATCCGGGCCATCCGTTCCTTCCCGTAGCGGTCAAAAACGATATTCCGGTTATGGGAGATCAGGTCCTCATCGGGCTTCCAATCCGCCAGGGCCGCAAGGAAGGGGTTCAGATCCGCAATATCCCGGAACACCGCGTCGTTGGACACCAGGGTCCGGATGAGGTACTCCTGGAAGTCCTCATCCAGGCGGCCGAAATCAAGTTCCTCCCGGGAATAGATCTCGTCGTTCAGCATCCGCAGGATGTACTGGGGAGGTTCCAGGCCGAAGGCCTCATAGATGGTGGACAGGGCATGGTCCATCTTCTTCCTGAGGGCCGTCGGAGAAATATAAACCAGGGGAATATTGATGGCGGAATAGAAGGGATCGAAGCGCAGCCCGGCATCTTCAAAATCCCGGCACACATAATCGAGCCGCCGGCCTATCACCGCCCTGCCGGCGGTCCAGGGTTCCAGGTAGGAAAAGCCGAAGCCCTCCTTGATGGAGGTGGTGATGACCCCCAGGGAACTGCCCATGATATGGGAAAAATCCGCGGAAGCGCCGACGCCGAATTCCACCGGGAGCTTCAACTGCTCCGCCAGGTCCGTCCAGAACCGGTAAATCCGGGCATCCCGCCCGGAGTTTGGGGGCAGGGTGACGGCGATGGTCCTTCCCTTGGGGATGAACAGGGACAGGAGCAGGGCTTCCCCGATGTTCTTCCGCCGTATGGCCCGTACCGGGTAGAGGTAGCGGGTCCTCGGCAGGCCCCCGGCGGCCTCCAGGGGGTACACCTCGTTGGGCAGCAGGTGAAGCCCCTCGACCTTGAGCCCCGCCCGGTGCAGAAAGGAATAATCCCGGCTGTTGATCACCGCGTAATGGCAGTTTTCGGGGTATTCCCCCTGGGCATACACATCGGGACGGAAATCTTCGGCCAAATCGTGGTTTTGGAGGAGGAAGCATATCCCCCGTTTACTCAGGATATTCAGCGCCGGAAGGAGGGCGGCGTTCTTCTGTATCAGGGGATTATGGACATGAACCACATCCGCCGCTTGTCCCCAACGGGCTTCCATGGCCTTGATCAGGGAATCCGCCAATTTCAGGGCCGCCTTCCGGATGTCCGGTTTTTCCTCCGCTTCGGGGTTTTGCTGATACCGGTCGTAGTCAAGCCCCTCTACCGAGACCCCGGGGAAACCGCGGTCCTCGCTGTCCTTTTCCCCGGTGATCATCAGAACCTCATCCCCCGCTTCCAGGAGGGTTCTTGCCTGATTATACATCACGGAGGTAACCCCGCCCCGGCGCAGATGATAATGTACCAAAGCAACTCGCACCCTATTCTCCTTTTGTACCGCTTCGGCGGCGGCCGGGAGCCTCTCCCGCGGACCGCCTGACCGGTATGTCCCTCATAATAAGTGTACTGCAACAAATAACGGAGAACAATCAAAAAATACTTTTATAATTATAATATATGACAAATGTCATCGGGATGAAACCCCTCCGCGGATTTTTCAAACGCCTCACCCCTCCAATCCGGTCTTTACCGACTGATCGGTCTTCGTATACACCATGGTATAGGGAGACACCGATTCGGTCAACCACACATTCCCCCCAATGGTGCATCCCCGGCCTATCACGGTCTGTCCCCCCAGGATGGTAGCGCCGGAATAGATGGTTACGTCGTCCTCAATGGTGGGGTGCCGTTTCCGGCCGGCCTCCTCCTTCTTAACCGAAAGGGCCCCCAGGGTGACCCCCTGGTAGACTTTGACGTTATTCCCAATCACCGTGGTTTCCCCGATGACCACCCCGGTCCCGTGATCGATAAAGAAGGATTCCCCGATTCGGGCCCCCGGATGAATGTCAATGCCGGCACTGCCGTGGATGAGCTCGCTCATGATCCGGGGGATGAGGGGCACTTCCCGGTCCCAGAAGAAATGGGCCAGCCGGTATACCATGACGGCCTCAAAGCCCGGATAGGAGACGATGACCTCCTCCAGGCTTTTGGCCGCCGGGTCCCCCTTAAAGGCCGCCTTCATATCCAGGTCCAGCATCTCCCTGAGCCGGGGGAGTTCATCGAAGAAGTCGTTCACGATGAGTTCCGCCGCCGCGTGGCAGCCCTCGCTTCCGCAGGCGTTTTTCCCGGACCGGGAGGCGATATGGTTCCGGAGGGAAAAGGCCAGGCTCTTTTCCACCTCCCGGATAAGGCTCCGGGCAATATGGTATACCCGCTCCGCGGTGATGGAATAGAGGTTAGTGTGATCCAGGCTCTCATCTTCCCGGAATCCGGGAAAGATCAGTTCCCCCAGGCCGTGGAGTATGGCTTCAATACTCTTCCGGCTGGGAAGGTTTACGTCCCCCGCGTGGTTCACCAGGCCGTGGGACCCGTATGAAGCGATCAACGCCTCAATGCTCTTACTCAATCCGTACATCTTATCCTCTCTCAGCATCATTCCCCGGAGGAGGCCGCCGTATCCTCCTGCGGGGAATAAGCAGGGCCCTCAAACTGGAGCCGAAGAAGCCCCGGATCGCCCGCTCCTGCTCCCGGAGCGCCCGTTCCCCGCTTTGAATAAAAGAAGCCCCCTCGGAAAAAGAAAAAACCGAGGGGGTCCCCTCCACCCGGATGATCAGGGAAGGGGGCTTCTCTTTTCCCAGGATATGGAGGGCCGTTTCCAGGGAGCGGAAGATAATTTCCGGGCCGTTCCTGAAATTTCTGCCGGTTTGGGGCTCAAAATTTATCACATCTACCGCCAGAATCCGCTTAAACCCCGCTTTCCGGGCTATGGAGACCGGCATATTATCGGCCAGTCCCCCGTCCACCAGGTAGCTATCCCCCTCCCGAAGGGGTTCAAAGAAGGCGGGGAAGGACATGGAGGCCCGCATCGCCCGGGCCACGGACCCGGCGCTGAACACCACTTCCCGCCCCGAGGCCAGATCCACGGCATTACACCGGAAGGGGATCCGGGTCTCCTCAAAGGTCTTCCCCCCGGTCAGCCGTTCAAGGAGGGCCAGGATCCGCTCCCCCGAATCCATCCCCTGCCGGGTGGCAAGGTTGCTCAGCATCTGCCCGGTTTGCACGATCCTGCCCAGGGGCCCTTCAATCTTGAAGGCAAAACCGTCCATGTATGCTCTTATATCGAATTCTTCCAGCACAAACCGGGCCAGGTCGTCCGGTTCCATGCCGCAGGCGTAGAGCCCCCCCACAATGGCCCCCATGGAGGTCCCCGCCACCAGGGAGGGGAGGGGAGCCCCCAGGGCCGAAATTGCCTTTAACACGCCAATATGGGCAAAACCTTTCGCCCCTCCTCCGGAGAGGACCAGGGCCCACTTCAGCTTCGGGTTCATTTTCATGGTCAGTTACAGCCGCCGCACCCGCCGCATGATCCGTCCTTTCCGCCGGCGGCAAGGACCGCCAGTTCCCGGAGGGCGGCGTCCCCTTCATCCCCCGTTTCTTCCGTAACCGTGAGGGTCCGGGTATCTGTCCCCTCCGGGGAAAAATCGGCCCTGCGGCTTCCCGCCTGGTCGATCAGGGCGGAAAGATCCCCGGAACCCTTAAACCGCAGGACGTTAACCATGAAGATGTTGAGTTTGTTCACGATATTGGGGGGCAGGAGGTTCCCGTCCACCTCCACCGACAGGGCCGGATAGTTCCGCTCCCGGGCCCAGGGGGTGAACAGCCCTTCGATAACCCGGCCGATGAGACAGGCGAAGGGGGAAATGTTCACGATGCCGGAATAACCCTGCTCCATGGCGGTGGCGGCGACCCCGCTGGATACGGCGATCTCCGAGTTGAGTTCCAGGTTGACAAAGTGCTTCTGGGTATTCTCCATGATCTCGTGCATGTCGTGGGGGGTGTGGGGGATGAGCCCCGTGGGTTCCAGGATGGAGAGGACCTTCTTCTCTATCGAATGTTTCCACCACTCCTCGATTTCCAGCTTTTTAAGGTCCCGCCAGGGTTTGGAAAAGAGCCGCCTCCCCGGTTTCCGCAGCTTGATGAGCTTTTTCAGGGCGTATTCCCGGACAAAATCCAGGTAGTGGATCCACTCGGAGATCCCCGCCACCTTGACCACAATTCCCCGTTCGCTCATCAGGTCTGTGAGTTCCCCCACGGCAAAATCGTCCCGGCGCACGTAGATCTCCCCCACGATGAGGACCTTGGGACAGTCGGC
>JAITRV010000067.1 GCA_031288215.1 Spirochaetaceae bacterium
TCCGGCGACATCATCATAAGGCAGGAAAACCCCGGATTTGCGTTGTACGAAGCCTATGTCAGTAATCCGGACCAGTGGAGTTGGCAGCCTGATACTCATACCTACAGTTCAGACCCATACTTTGTATGGAGTGGGCCGGCGGACAAGGGCGGCCGCATTTTGTATAAAGAAAAGACATATGATGATGAGGCCGCCTACGGCAAAACCTCTTTTGGCGGTCTTGACTTCCTCCTCTGGGGAGGCGCAGATACGAAGGTGGTAACCTTCATCATCACCTATCCCACGGCTGATGGGTCGCAGAAAAAAATCATCAAGGTTGACTACAGCGACGTAGAATTCTAAGAGCCTGTAAAGGCTGACATTCGCCGGCGGCCTTCACCGCCGGTAAAGCCGGGGAGTGCGGAGCGGACCAGCGGTCCGTATCCGCACTCCCCGCTTTTTGTGACCAGCCCGCAACAGTGCCAGGCACCAAATTTTGACTCCTCCCTCCTCCCTCCTAACTGCCCTCCACCCCCGGCTTCTTAATCCCCATAAAGCCTCCACCACGCCGGCCACGGCAGCCTCACCCGGCAGCCCGACCCGCCTCCACGCGGAAAGGCAGGCCGAGGATACTCCCGCCGGAAAAACCGGCACGGGCCGGCATGGGTCGGCACGGACCAGAATCGCGACGGGGGGTGGCGGTGGGAACACATGGGGGGGACCCCCGGGGGGCCCCGTGTGTTCCCAGCCGCCAGGACCCCCCCGCAGATCTCTCTTGTGCCGGCCCATGCCGGTCCGTGCCGGGAGGATCAGCCAGGGGTATCCCCCCGGCCCGTGCCGCAGATTACCCTTTTACCGCTCCTGCCATCATACCCTTGACCAGCTTGTCCTGACCGAAGATGTAGAGCAGGATTATCGGCAGTGAGGAGAGGGTCAGAACCGCCATAATGACGGGGATGTTGCTGGAATATTGTCCCTGGAACTGCCATACCGCCAGGGGCAGGGTACGGACGGACTGGGACTGGGTGAGCACCATCGCGAAGATGAACTCGTTCCAGATTACCACGCCGTTGTAGATGCCCAGGGTCGCCAGGCCTGATTTTGACAGGGGGAAGATGATCCTGAAAAAGGTGATCATTTTACCGCAGCCGTCAATTTCCGCCGCCTCCTCAAGCTCCCGGGGGATACTCTGCATGAAGGATACGAGGATAAACACCGACATGGGGAGGTTGAAGGCGATATTCGGCCCCACCAGCGCCCAGACGGTGTCGTAGAGGCCGGTCCGTATCGCCATCACGAAAAGGGGTATCAGGGTGATGTATATCGGCACCGACATGGTTGCCACGATGAGGCTGTAAATCGGCTTGTTCAGCCGAAAGCGCATCCGGGAGAGGGGATACGCGGCCAGGGCCGCCAGGAACAGCAGTACCGTGAGGGATATGAGGACCACCGCCAGGCTGTTGAACAGGTAGCGCAGAAAGCCCCCCTGGAAGACCTTGAGGTAATTTGACGCTTCCCAGGCGGCGGGCAATTTGAAAAGGCCGCCGCTGAGGAAATCGCCCAGGCTCTTGAAGGAGGTGATGATAAGATAGTAGAAGGGCAGCCCCGTGATCAGCAGCCACAGGATGGCGAAGCAATACGCCGCTATCCAGCCGGGGGAGATCCCTTTTTTCTTCTTCATGTCCGGTCCTCCGTTTTTCTGTTCAGGGTGTATACGGTAACGAGGGCTGTCAGGGTGATGAGGATAAACATCCCCCCGGCAATCGCCGCTCCGTAGCCGAAGTTTTTCTTCGCAAAGGTCGTTTTATACATGAGGGTGGCCATGAGTTCCGTCGCCGATCCGGGGCCCCCGCCGGTCATCACGTAGACGAGGTCGAAGTATTTGAGGGATCCGATGATGCTCACCGTGGCGGCGGAGATAATCGTGGGCTTGAGCATGGGGAGGGAGATCTTCCAAAAATATTGAGAGCGGGTCGCCCCGTCAATCGCCGCCGCCTCGTAGAGTTCCACCGGGATCGTGCCGTAGGCGGCCAGGTAGAGGATCATGTAGAAGGGGGTGTACTGCCAGCTTACCACCCCCATGACCGCGAAGAGGGCCCGCCTGGGGTGGCCCAGGAGATCCACGCTGCCCCCGCCCAGGAGCCGGGAGATGGAACCGAAGAGCCCGAAGTTGGCGTCCAGGGCGAACTTGAAAAGGATGCCGATGGCCACCGAGGAGATCAGGTAGGGAAGGAACCAGATGATTTTGAAGATGAGGCCCTTCTTGCCGGTGATGTCCAGGAAGGTGGCCAGGGCGATGGCCAGGACGCCCTGGGTGGCCAGGGAGATAAACATGACCACCAGGTTGTTCAGGAATGCCTGCCAGAAGTACCGGTCTTTGACAAGCTGCGCCCAATTCGCCAGTCCCACGAATTCCCGATCCGGGGTGATGCCGTTCCATTTCACGGTGCTCATCACAAAGGAATCCACGATAGGGTAGGCGATGAAGACGGCCAGAATCAGGAGGGCCGGCGCGAGGCATATCGCGGCGGTGATGTTCACCGACCGCTCCCGGACCTGCCGGAGCGAAGCCGCCGGCGCCTGATGGAGAGCCTTTTTCATGGAATACCTCCTCCGCCATCCTCCGGCGTGTACGTAAAATACTGAAAATCCGCGCAGGCGGCGTACCGGGCGATGTCGACGCAGAACATGCCGACAAAGGCCCCGGTGAAGCCCTCGTGGAAATACTCGTCGGAGAGTACGGCGGCATCCAGCGCCGGACGCAGGACCGTCCAGTTCTTGCCGTCAAAGGAAAAGCGGAAACGGCCGGTCCGTTCCCGCACCGTGAGCCCCAGCCAGATACCCGCGCCGTTATTCGCGTCGCTGTCTTCGGTTTTGGCATACGCGCCCCCGATCATGGTCTGAACGGACAGGATGCGGCCCCGGTGTTCGTCATGGGAAAGGGCAAGGAGGTACTGGTTGTTCTCGTCGTAACGCCAGCACAACCCGGCGAATTCCTGAAAGCTTGCGGGCTCGAATTCCAGGTAGGTTTCGGCGCTGAAGCAAAAGTCCGTCTGCCGCCGGGCGAGCAGGGTTTGCCGGAAACGGGAAACCGGCGACTGCCCCCCCCGCAGCCGGAGGAAACCGGGACGCGCCGTCAGGGAATACCATTCCTTTTCCGCCGGCGCGCGGAGGGTCTTGAAGTCCCCGTCAAGGGGTCCGGCGTTAAAATCATAGCGCTTCGCCTGTGAGTACGGTTCAGGGGGAGCGTCCAGGGGAACGGGGGGCTCAAAGGCCGCCGGCGGATAGTTCGGGACCGCGGCGCCCCAGAGTTCCTCGTCCTTTTGCCGCGTCCCCGGGGCGTACTTCAGGTAGGGCCAGTCGTCCCGCCACTCAAGTTCCGCAATGCCCGTCTCCCGGCCCAGCACGCAGTTCCGGCTTCCGGGCAGGGGCCTGCCGCAGAGGAAGGCGAAATAGGTTCTCCCCTGGGGACTGTCGCACCAGCTTCCGTGCCCCGCCTTTTGCAGGGGATGGCCGGGCCAGTTGTAAGAGGTGATCAGGGGATTCGCCGGGTGGATCTCGTAGGGGCCTTCCAAGGCCCGGGATCGGGCGAGGGTCGCCGCGTGCCCGTACTGGGTCCCGCCCTCGGCGGACAGCAGGTAATACCATCCGTTCCGCTTGTAGAGATGGGGCGCCTCAAGAAGCTTAAAGGCCGTGCCGGTAAAAATCTTGCGCGTCTTTCCCACCAGCCGCTTTTTGGCGGGGCTGTATTCCTGCAGCAGGATGCCGGTAAACCGATCGGTTCCATCGTTCTTTCGATAATCCCATTCCATATTGACCAGCCACTTCCTGCCGTCGTCATCGTGGAAGAGGGAGGGGTCGAACCCGGAAGCGTTGAGAAACACCGGATCGGACCAGGGGCCTTCAATCGAAGGCGCGGTGGTAAGGAAATTCGGCGCGTCCTTCCAGGGACCGTCGGCCCAGCTTCGCACGTTGGTATAGATGAGGTGAAACAGCCTTCCGTCGTGGCTCAGGCAGGGGGCCCAGATCCCGCAGGAAGGGGGATTCCCGGTCATATCAAGCAGAGACTTTTTCGAAAGCGGCGAGGGGAGCCGCTCCCAGCGGGCAAGGTCTGTGGAACGGTGAAGTTCCACCCCCGGATACCATTCAAAGGTCGAATTGGCCAGATAATAGACGCCGTCGACACATATCAGCGAAGGATCAGGGTGGAAACCCGGCAGCACCGGGTTGGAAATCAAGGTCATACCCCCCCCTATTTCAGCGCGTCTTTCTGCGCGTCCGCCCAGCGTTTTGCAAACTCCTGGGGCGTCACCGACAAGCCGAACAGTTCCTGGGACGCGCTCAGCATCACCTCCGCGACTTCCGGCGTCAGGGACTGGTCGTACCAGAGCTGCACGTCCGGCGCTTCCAGGATAGCGTCGAAAACCTGTTTAACCAGGGGGTCGGTGATGGTGAGGCCCTTAACCGGCGGGATGCGGCCCGCGGCGATCCGGTCCGTGACGGACTGTTCGTCCAGGAGGTAGGTAAGCATCTCAAAGGCCTTGTCCGCCTCGGCGGAACGGCTGGAGACGTGGTAGAAGTTATCGCCGATGGTGCCGGTCACGGTTTTGGCATTCCCGGTGCCGGTTTCGTCGGCGGGGAAGTTGAAGAAGCCGATCTTGTCGATGAAGGCGGGATTTTCCCCCTGCACCGTTGAGGCGAACCAACTGCCCTGGAGATGCATCGCGGCCTGTCCGGTATAGAGGAGGGTGCGGGACTGGCCTGAGTCCTCGTCAAGGCCGTTAAACCCGTCGTTGAAGTACCCCTTCCGTACCCAGCTTTGAATCTTTTCCGCCGCCCATATAAAGGCCGGGTCCTCAAAACTGCCCGTTCCGTTCAGGGCGTTCATAAAGGGAGAAAGGCCGCTATGACGGGCGGGCAGGATCTGGTAGTACATCATCCCCGTCCACTTGGTCATATTCGCCAGGGAGAAGGGGATGATGCCGTTCGCCTTGAGGGTATCGCAGGCCGCCTCAAGTTCCCCGATGGTCCCGGGGACCGCGATGTTGTACCGGGCAAAGAGTTCTTTGTTATACCAGACCCCCTCAATCGCCGCGTTCTCGCAGGGGAAACCGTAGATTTTTCCGTCCACCGTGGCCTGAGCGAGCCCGGCGTCAAGGAATTTCGCCTTGTAGTCATTGGCGTTGAAATACGGGGTCAGGTCCGAGAGGAGCCCGGCCTTCACGTATTCGTTGGTCGTACCCCCGGTCCAGGACATAAACACGTCCGGAACCTGGCCGGAAGCGATGGCCACGGCGATTTTCTGCTTGTAAGAATCGTTAGCCGTCACGGTGATATTCACCCGGTAATCCGGATTGGCCGCTTCAAAACGCTTCACGGCGTTCTCGATGATGGTCGGCGCCGGTTCCGTATTCTGAATATGCCAGAACTCAATGGCCTTCCGGGTCCCGCCCGCTACCGCCTCTTTCTTCTTGCATCCTCCCAAGCCGCCGGCCACCGCCGCGCAGACGAGAACCGCCGCGATAATACTTCTTTTCATAGTTTTCATATGCTTCCTCCTGTCGATAAAAAATCAGGTTAATAACCTGACGTTCATCATACCACGGCTCTCCTGAGGCGTTTTATCAAATCCGGCTTACCTTATCTCAATTATTGCTGTTTCTCGTGCTGTTTCGCCTTCTTTCGGTACGTCACCGGGGTACAGCCGGTTTCGGCCTTGAACACCCGGTGGAAGGTCGGCTGGCTGGCGAAGCCGCATTTTTCGGCAATCAGGGACACCGGCAGGTCGGTTTTTAAGAGGTATTCCATGGCGTGGCTGATCCGTACCGTGGAAAGATAGGCGTAAAAACTGCGGCCGGTTTGTTCCTTAAAAAAGCGGGCAAAGTACGAAGGGCTTAACGCGGCGGCCTCGGCCGCCTGATCTAAGTCGAGATTAACCTGGTCAAAATTACGAAAGATGATCTGGTAGGTCCGCTCCATGCGCTGGTCCGCCACGGGGGACGGGTTCGGCGGCCGATCCTCCTCCGGCGGATTGTCCCGGAGGTACGCCAGGGCCAGGAGGTAGAGTTTCGCCTTGATGGCCAGGCGGAAGCCCTTTTGCTGCTCCCGGTATTCGGTAAACATATCGGAGAGGAGCCCGGAGATCCCGGGGTATAAGGCTTCCTCGACGGGGTCCCGTTCCGGGGAACCGCTGCCGCGCAGGAAGGGCGTGCGGGAAAAAATCGCCTTTTTGGAGACAATCCCCGCGTCATGGGGAAAAATCTCCGGTTCAAATTGGAAAAACCGTATCCGGGTACCCCGTTCCGAATGGGGAAAACTGTGGAGCTGCCCCGGATTGATGGCCAGGATGTCGCCGCGCCGCGCTTCCCGGGCGTCTCCGTCGACTACCACGGTAACCGTTCCGTCAAGAACCACAAACAACTCGTAATACTCATGCCAATGAGGGGGAAAGACAAAGTCGGGCAGCGCCGAATCCCAGCAGCGGAAGGGGAGCGAGAAGCCGAACTC
>JAITRV010000072.1 GCA_031288215.1 Spirochaetaceae bacterium
CCCAGCACAAGCCCCGCGGCCCCCGCGGCGGCGATGTATATCACCGGGTGTTTTTTGAAGCGGTAGATCAGCAGGAAGAGGAGGAGGAACAAGAGCCCTTCCCGCCAGCGGACGAGGCCGTACCAGGCCGCTGCCGCCCCGTTGTACAGGGAGAGCCGGATGACCCCAAACCCCGCGGCGGCGATAAGTCCCGTGGCCGCGGGCCGAAGGCCGCCGAAGGCCGCCGCCACCAGGGGGCTTTCCTTAAAGGCGGTGAGAATCCGCGCGACGATGAGGATCACCACAATCGAAGGGGCCACGAGGCCCAGGGTGGCGATCACCGCCCCGGTTATGCCTGCGGCCTGAAACCCCGCATAGGTGGCCATATTGACCCCGATGGCCCCGGGGGTGGACTCGGAGATGGCCACCATATCGGCGATGGTTTCGTAGGTCAGCCAGTCGTAGCGGTCCGCCAACCGGTAGAGGAAGGGCAGCGTCGCCAGCCCCCCCCCGACGGAGAAGAGGCCTATCTTGAAAAATTCCCCAAAGAGGAGGAGCAGGATCATCCCTTCCCTCCTTCGGGGGGCGTCCCGGCCGGTCCTGCCGGCGGCGCCTTATGCCGGGGGCGGAACAGCAGGAACCCCGCAAGCCCCGCGCTCACCACCACCGGCACCGGGGAGACTTTGACGAAGACCGACAGGGCGAAGGCGGCGATGCAGATCCCCAGGGCCGCGGTATTCTTAACCGCCCCCCGAAAGAGCTTCAGCACCGCGTCCAGGATCAGCGCCCCCACCGCCACCCGGATACCCTTGAGTGCGTGCTGCACCCCTTCCGATTCGGCAAAATTCCGGAGCCCCGCGGCGATGACGGTGATGATCACCAGGGAGGGAAGCACGAAGCCCAGGGTGGCCAGGATGCCCCCGAGGACCCCCTTCTTTTTGTATCCGATGAAGGTGGCCACGTTGACCGCGATGATCCCGGGGGTAACCTGGCCGATGGCAAAATAGTCCATCACCTCATCCATCGTCGCCCAGCCCTTCCGCCGCACCAACTCCCGCTCGATGATGGGAAGCATGGAATAGCCCCCCCCGAAGGTCATGGCCCCCATCTTGAAGAAGGTCCACAGCAGGTCCGGATACTCCCTCATGGCGCCTCCGGCGGCGCCGCCACCGTCAGGTGGAGTTCCTCAAGCTGCTTCCGGTCCACCTCCCCGGGGCTTTCGTCCATGGGGCTCACCGCGAAGGAGTTCTTGGGGAAGGCGATCACCTCCTTAATCGAGGTCTCCCCGGCCATGAGCATCACCAGCCGGTCCAGCCCCGGGGCGATACCGCCGTGGGGAGGGGCCCCGTACTTGAAGGCCCCGGTGAGGAAGCCGAATTTCCGTTCCGCCTCCTCCGGCTTAAGCCCCACCACCGCAAAGACCCGCTTCTGGAGTTCCGGGTCGTGGATCCGGATGGACCCCGAGGCGAGTTCAAAGCCGTTGAGGACCAGGTCGTAGAGGTCCCCCTTCACCGAACCGGGGTCCTGCTCCATGCGGGCGTGGTACTTTTCCTGGGGAAAAGAGAACATGTGGTGCGCCGCCTCCCAGCGGTTCTCCTCCTCGTTGAATTCAAAGAGGGGAAAGTCCAGAATCCAGACAAATTCGAAACGGCCGGAATCCAGGAGCTTCAGATCCCGGCCCAGTTTGGACCGCACCGCCCCCAGGGCGGTGTTGGCGATCCGCCGTTTGGCGTCCGCCGCGATGAGGATCAGGTCCCCCCGCTTGGCCCCGAGGCCGGCGAGGATCTTTTCCGTCAAGGCGGCTTCCCCGAAGAACTTGGAGACCCCGCCCTCCAGGACCGCCGCCCCTTCGGTTCCCCCCACCTTCATCCAGGCCAGGCCCCGGGCCTTGTAGATTTTCGCCTGGGCCTCCAGTTCCTCGATCTGCTTACGGGAATAGGGGGCGTTCCCCATGAGTTCCCCGGGAACCACCAGGGCCTTGACGCCGCCCCCGCTCGCCGCGATCCCCCGGGCCGCCGCCGCCGCCCGGTCCGCCTCCCCCGCGGCCAGGGCGTCCTTGAAGGCCTGGAAGCCCCCCTCGGCGGCATAGGGGCCGAAGTCCCGGAGGGGCAGGTCGAAGCGGAGGTCCGGTTTATCGGTGCCGTAGCGTTCCAGGGCCTCCTCGAAGCTCAGCCGCGTAAACCGGGGGGGGAGATCCCGGTTCAGGGTCTTTTTGAACACGTAACCCAAAAGCCCCTCGGTCATGGCCAGCACGTCCTCCCGGTCCACAAAGGACATTTCGATGTCGATCTGGGTAAATTCCGGCTGCCGGTCTCCCCGGGCGTCCTCGTCCCGGTAGCAGCGGGCGATCTGGAAGTATTTGTCGAAGCCCGCCGCCATGAGAAGCTGCTTGTAAAGCTGGGGAGACTGGGGCAGGGCGTAGAACTTCCCCGGGTAGAGCCGGGAGGGTACCAGGTAGTCCCGGGCGCCCTCGGGGGTGGAACGGATAAAGGTGGGGGTCTCGATTTCAAGGAAGCCCTGACCGGTCATCCACTCCCGGACCGCGAAACAGACCTCGCTGCGGAGCCTGATCCGCCGCTGCATCCCCCCGGAACGGAGGTCCAGGTAGCGGTATTTCAGGCGGTTTTCCTCCTTGGCATCGGATTCCTCATCGATCTGGAAAGGAAGCAGCTCGCAGCGGTTGAGGATCAGGATCCGCCGGGCGGCCACTTCGATTTCGCCGGTGGCCATATCCGGGTTCACCATCGGGGGGGGCCGGAGGCGGACCACCCCCTCCACGGCGACGCAGTACTCGTTCCGCAGTTCCCCGCTGACCGCCGCCAGATCCCCCGGCGTCTCTCCGCCGGGAACGGGGGCGTCCACCACCACCTGGGTTATCCCGTAGCGGTCCCGGAGGTTGATAAAGGAGACTCCCCCGTGGTCCCGTTTCCGGTGCACCCAGCCGTTGAGGACCACGGTCTTTCCCGCGTCGGCCTTCCCCAGGGCCCCGCAGGTCGTTGTACGTTTCAGTAGTTCCATAAGGAAACTATAGCCTGTGCATCGATATAAAACAAGGGGAAGGCCCCAGGGCTCCTGCATTTACTTTTTTTCATACTTGTTTATGGGATAATCGTCTCGGCACCTTGATTACTCTCAATGACTCGATAGATCCAAAGAAATTTAACCACGGACCAAACGAACCACACGGACAAACGCATGAATTTCAAACAACAAGGCGGACCATAGGTCCGACGTGTTGGTCCGTGTGTGTCCGTGGTTCTTCTTCTTTTTTTGAGTAAATGCAGGAGCCCTGGGATTGAAGCCTTACCCTGTTGACCCTGTTTATAAAACAGTGAAATATACGAGTATATATGGTATATTATATACGGTGTACTGTTGTTATAGGGACTGTTGTTATAAATAGAGAAGATTTTTTATGACGGAGGATTTTTTATGAAACAATTTTATATGAAAACAATGATGGCGGTAGCCGGCTGCGTTGTTCTCTTCGCGGCCTGTAGTTCCGTTCCCAAGGTCAGCCGGGTCGACGCGGATACCCAAATCGATCTCAGCGGCCGGTGGAACGATACGGATATCAGGATCGTCTGCGACACCCTTATCAAGGACGCCCTGGCATCGGACCGGGTGGATCGGTATATCCGGGATTTCTCAGGGAAAAACGGGGGGGAAAACCCCGCCGTTATCGTCGGCAGGTTCAGGAATACCAGCAGCGAACATATCGATACGGGCATTATTTCCGGCATCATGCGGACCAGCATCCTCAACAGCGGCAAACTGGACTTTGTCGAAGGGGGGGAGGCCCGGGAAGCTATCCGGGCGGAGCGCCAGGACCAGCAGAGCAACGCCTCGGTCGAGAGCGCCGCCGCCCTGGCCCAGGAAACCGGCGCCAACCTCATGCTCACCGGGGAGGTCAATTCCACCGTCGACCGGGCCGGGAAGATCACGGTCCGCTCCTACTTTGTGACGGCCACCCTGACCAATGTGGAAACCAGCCGGATCCTGTGGGAGGGTTCCAATAACGAGATAAAGAAGGTCATTAAACAGCCCGGCCTCAAGCTCTAATTCGGAGGGTCCGATGGGTATTCCGAACGGCCGGGGGGGGCTCTGCTCCGCCCTGGCCTTGGCCGTGGTCCTGTTCTCCTGCGCGACGGGGAATCCCTATCGGGAACTGGATAGCTCCGTAGCAGCCGGCACCTATGAACAGGCCCTGGGGATCATCGTCCGGGAGCAGGAGGATCGCCCTCCCCTGTACCCCGCCCGGGACGCTATCCTGTTGCGCCTCGACCGGGGGATGATCGAACACTACGCCGAACAATACGGGGCCTCCTCCGCGGACCTTGAGGAAGGGGAACGGCTCATCGAAGCGGCCTTTACCAAGAGCCTCACCCTGGAGATCGCCTCCTATATTGTCAACGATAATACCCGGGAATACGCCGGGGAAGACTATGAGGACGTGTACCTCAACGCCTTCAATGCCCTGAACTACTATCACCGGGGGGATCCGGAGGGGGGCCTGGTGGAAATCCGGCGGATGAACGAAAAACTCCAGGTCCTCGCGGATAAGTACGATGCGGGGGAGGCCTCGGTCAATGAGTATGTCCGGGAATCCGTGGAGGACCTGCGCGTTGAGCGGGAGCCCTTCACCTTTTCCAATTCCGCCCTGGCCCGGTACCTGGGGACCCTGTTCTACCGGGGAGCGGGAAGGGCCGACGACGCCCGGATCGACCTGGAGGGGATTTCCCGGGCCTATGCGGCCGCCCCCAGGGTGTATCCCCACCGCCCCCCGGCGTCCCTGGCCGGGGAACTGGCCGTCCCGGCGGGGCTCGCCCGGCTGAACGTGATCGGCTTTGCGGGGCTTTCCCCGGTGAAGGAGGAGGAGGTCCGGCTGATTCCCCTGCCCCTGCCCTTTCCCAACAATACCGCCAAGCTCGCCCTGCCCGTCCTCGTGCCCCGGCCCTCGGCGGTCAGCCGGGTGGAGGCGGTCATTGACGGGGGGCCTTCCTTTCAGCTTGAATTACTGGAAGATATGGGCGCCGTGGCCGCCGAAACCTTTAAGGCAAAGTATTCCCTCACCTTCATCAAAACCCTGGCCCGCACCATCACGAAGACCGTAACCTCCGCCGCCACGGCCCAGGTCATGCGGGAACTGGACAAGCAGGGGGATTCCCTGGCCGGCCTCCTGGTGGGACTGGCGGGCAGAATCGCCACCGACATCAGCGAGCGGGCGGATATCCGGATGTCCCGGTATTTCCCCGGCTATGCCTATGTGGGGGGCGTCAACCTGCCCCCGGGGAGGTATACCCTGACCATTCAGTATTATAATAGAAACAACCGCGTCATAGCATCTTTCCGAATGGAGGATGTCGATGTCCGGATCAATACCTTAAATCTCGCGGAGGCAGTATGCTTACAGTAAACGGATTTCTTGCCGGGGCCCTGGCCCTGTTATTCCTCGCAGGCTGCGCCGGCGATCCCCCGTCCACCGCCGGGGATGAAACCGCCGCCGGGAGCCGGCAAGCCGAGGAGGCGGCGGCCGCCGCGTTGGCGGCGATGGATAACGGGGGATCGCCCCCGTCCGCCGCCGGGAGCCGGCAAAGCGCCGGCGGGAGCGGCGGGAATGCCGGCAACACCGGCAGCACCGCCGGTGCTCCCTCGGCGGCGGAACCCCGGTGGGTGCGCGCCCCGGACCAGGTCTACAACCGGGCCCTGTACGTCGCCGCCGTCGGATACGGCGCCGACCGGTCCGCCGCCGAGAAGAACGCCCTGACCGCCCTGACCGCCATTTTCGGCCAGACCATCGAGGCGGATCAGAAGGTAACCATCACCTACTCCGAGGCGGTCCTCAACGGCGCTTCCCAGTGGGCGGCGGAGAACACGGATATCGAGAACGCCGTGAGAACCTCGGTCTCCATGAATTCCCTGGTGGGGGCGGAGATCAAGGACGTGTGGTTTGACGGCAAGGCCACCCACTATGCGGTGGCGGTCATGGATAAGGCCCAAACCGCCCGGCTCTACCGGGAGATGATCCGGGTGAATCTGGGGATGATTTCCAATTTAACCGCTATTCCCCCGTCGGAGAAGAACAGCATGGAGGGCCTCGCCCGGTACTACCTGGCGGCTACTGTTGCGGACGCCAACCGGGCCTTTGCCGACGTGCTCTCCGTCATCGGGGAGACCCCTCCGGCGGAACTCCGGAACGGGGACGAGTACCGCCTGGAGGCCGCCGCCATCACCAGGACCATCCCCGTGGGGGTGAACGTCAGCGGCGACCGATCCGGCCGGATCCGGGCGGCCTTTGCCGAGGCCCTTGCCGCCGCGGGCTTCAGGACCGGGGGAACCAATGCCCGCTACCTCCTCCAGGTAAGCTTCTCCCTCACGGAGGTGAAGCTGAACAACCCCAATAAATTCATCCGTTATCTCATTGACGGCAACTTGATAGATACCTCCTCCGGGGAGGTCCTCTTTCCCTATAACGTCAACGACCGGGAGGGGCATCTTTCCATTCCCGAGGCGGAGGAACGGGCCTTCAGGGCCGCGGAAGGGCGGATCAAAAACGAATACGGCGGGACCCTTTCCGCCTTCCTTGCCCGCCTGATTCCGAACCGCGAGAGGAAGACGTGAACGAACAGCTCATCGTTAAAAATTTGCCCTTTATCAGGATATTGCCTGCCTGGGCGCAGGAATTGTCCTATAAGTACCTTTCAAAAACCGCGAATCTCTATATTTTGCACGGGAATATCCGGGACCTGCTTCCCCACAAGATGAACGAGGGAGAATTCGTTTTTGCCCGGATCCAGAACTATATCTCCGAGGTCCTCTTTGGCAGCCGGGACATCATCGCCTTCTACGACCGCTCCAGCGGGGTCGCCTTTTACTCCGAGGAAATGGCCCGCTCCTACCAGGAGGCGATGGCGGATCGCTATCCCGACGTGGACCGGGCGGACTTTGTTTCCGCCGAACCGGCGTGCGGTTTTTCATACCTGGAAAAGTATTTCACCATGAATATTCCCCGGAAGAAGCGGATGGTCCTCATCCTCGATTACGCGGAGACCATCATCCCCGGGGGGGACATGATCCGCCTCACCGAGGAGGACCGCTACTGCTTGGTTACCCTGAACCGCTGGTCCCACGACCCCATTTTTACCCGGGGGGACGTGTCGATCATCCTCCTCACGGAAAACCTCACGGATCTGTCGGCGCGCCTGGTGGCCTCCCCTTCCACGGTGAAGGTCGGCATCCCCCTGCCCAACGAGGAGGTGCGCGAGAGCTTCCTCAAGTTTATGGAAACGAAGGGAAGCCTCCTCATGGAACGGGGGATAAACCCCGCCCGGGTGGCGGCGGTTACCTCGGGGCTCAACCTGATGAACCTCAACCGGCTGGTGCAGGAAAGCTACGCCGAGAATCTCCCCCTGTCCCTGGAATACCTCAGGCAGAAGAAGAAGGAGATCATCGAAAACGAGGCGGCGGGGCTCCTGGAATTCATGGAGACCGCCTACGACCTCTCCTCCGTGTCCGGCCACGATTTCGTCAAGAAGCGCTTCAAGAACGCCGCCCGGGCGATCAAGATGGGGCGGCTGGACGTGCTGCCCATGGGCTATCTTCTCGCGGGGCCCGTGGGCACCGGGAAGAGCTTCATGGTAAGCGCCTTTGCCGCCGAGATCGGGATCCCCATGGTCAAATTCCGCAATTTCCGCTCCAAATGGCAGGGGGTGACCGAATCGAATTTGGAAAAGGTGCTCAACATCCTCAAATCGATGTCCCCGGTGGCGGTGATGATCGACGAGGCCGACGCCTTCCTGGGAGACCGGAACCAGGATGGGGACTCGGGGACCAGTAACCGGGTTTTCGCCCAGATCGCGAGCTTCATGGGGAATACCGAATACCGGGGGAAGATCATCTGGTTCCTCATCACCTGCCGGCCGGACCTGATCCCCATCGACCTCAAGCGCCAGGGCCGGGCGGAAGAACACCTGGCCCTGTTCTACCCCGACACCGACGCGGACCGGGAGGCCCTCTTCGATACCCTGGTGCGCAAGCTCGACCT
>JAITRV010000076.1 GCA_031288215.1 Spirochaetaceae bacterium
CCGGGATATTTCCCCCGGGGAGATCCTGGGACCGGATAATATGGCGGTACTCAGAACCGAAAAGAAACTCCGGCCGGGGCTTCCCCCTCTGTGGGAATCCCGCTTATACGGACGGAGGAGCCGGAATTTTATTCCCGCGGGCCAGGGGATCCGCTTTGAGGATCTGTGAGGGCTCTGGAGATCGGTATGTGGCGAAGCGCCGTATGCCCTTTCAGTGAACCTGGTCCTGATGTGATGTCACCGGTTGAATTGATCGGCATTTATTGGTATAGTTCAGGAACAGGCATCCTGCAACGGAGCGCCCTGTAGACGGATAAGAAATGGTGGAGTACCAATGACTGAATTGATCACCGCGAGGATTCTCAAGGGATTTCGGGATTTTCTTCCCCCGGCGGAAATTGAACGGCGGAGCCTGGTGGAAAAAATAGAAGCATCCTTCCGAAGTTTCGGTTTTGTGCCTATCGACACGCCGGCCCTGGAATATGCGGAGATCCTTCTGGGCAAGGGCGGGGGGGAGACGGAAAAGCAGATCTACCGCTTTACCGACCAGGGAGGGCGGGATGTGGCCCTCCGTTTCGATCTGACCGTTCCCTTTGCCCGGTTCCTGGCGGAACACCGGGGGGAGCTTCCCCTCCCCTTCAAGCGCTACCATATCGCCAAGGTCTGGCGGGGGGAAAATACCCAGCGGGGCAGATACCGGGAATTCACCCAATGCGACTTTGACATCGTGGGCAGCGACACGGCGGCGGCAGACTTTGAGATTCTCCTCATGATACGGAATACCCTCCTCTCTATTGGGGCCGGGGAGGTGGTTATCCGGCTGAACCACCGGGGGCTCTTCAACCGCTTCCTCGCCGGGATAGGCGCGGCGGAACAGGGGCCGGAGATCCTGCGGATCGTGGATAAGCTGGCCAAAATAGGCGAAGCGGAGACCTTGCGGCTCCTCACGGAAACCTTGGGGGGGGAACGGGCCCGGGCGGTGGCGCTCTTTATCCGGAGCCGGGACTCCTACGAGGAGACCCTGGAGGGGATGATCCGGGCCTCCGGGGGGGATTCCCCGGAATCGGACCGCCTCAGAACCCTCCGCCGTTTCATGGAGGAGACGGGAACCGCAGCTTCCTTTGTGCTGGACCCCTCCATCACCCGGGGGCTTGATTACTATACCGGGGTGGTGTATGAAACCTTCCTCACGGCCCTCCCCGGCATAGGTTCGGTGTGTTCCGGCGGCCGCTACGACAACCTCGTGGGGCTCTACTCCCGGGAAAAACTTTCCGGGGTGGGTTCTTCTATCGGCCTGGACCGGCTTACGGCGGCCCTGGAGTCCTTGGGAAAGCCCGAGGGGCAACGTAGCGGCTATGCCGAGGTGGTCATCGCCTGCATCCGGGAGGAGGACGGCGGCGCATATCAGCGCCTGGCGGGTACGTTCCGGGAAGCGGGAATCCCCTGTGAAGTTTTTCTTGAACCGAAAAAACTTACCCAGCAGTTTATCCAGGCGGAAAAAAGGGGCGTCCGGTGGGTGCTTATTCCCGGGGAAAAGCCCCTTTCAAGCCCCCTTACCCTGCGGGAGCTTGCCCAACGGAAGGACCGGGAGTGCCTTTCCTGGGAAGAGGCGATGAGCATAATAAACGAAACCACGTAGGGCCCTCATATCACGCGCTTTATCATCGCGATTTGCATAATCACCCTTATCGAAGATGAACGATTCAAGGGGGGCCCGCCTTCAATAACGAAGGGGAACGGAAAAAGGAGACGAAGGATGTTTCAGAAAAGGCATTTTTTTATTGCCCTATTCATAGGACTTGGTATGGGGAACCTGCTCCATGCCCAGAATACCATCACGGCCCAGGCTCTGGGGGACCTGGACGCCGCATCCCGGCGTTTGGGCAGCCTGGTAAACCAAAGGCTTGCCGCCCTGGATAATACCGCCCGTCCGCCTCGAATCGTGGTGAGGGATTTTTTCTATGGGGAATCCGAGAACTCCCTGGGAATCTACTGGAAGGAGAATCTCGCCGCCGAATTATCTCATATTCCGGGCCGGAACTTTGTCATCCTCACCGGGACGGCGGAGTCCCGGGAGGATTACCGGATCGGGGGAGAAATTATCCGGGTGGGTAATACGGTCCGGATCTACACCCGGCTGACCGCGGTCTCCGATTCGGCGGTTCTTTCAACCTGGAATACGGATCTGGCCCTCACCCCCTTTATCACGGATCTCCTGGAGGCAGTCTCTCCGGCTTCCTCCGGGGCGGCTTCCCGGGATCGCTTTGAGAACGATAGTATGGATAACCCTGCGGCCTATACAATAGGATCCGGCTGGATAAGCAGGACCCTCCATAGCCCAGGGGATCAGGACTTCTTTCTCCTGCTCCCCGATCAGGACGGGGCGCTGTCCATGGAAATTTCCGGCGACCTGGATATGGTATTGGAGTTCTACCATGGTGAATCCCAGGCGAAGCTCGACGAAAACGACGATTTCGGCGGGGAAGGCGAGATCGAATCCCGAATTGATTACCTGGTAGAAGGGGGAAAACCCTATATCGTGAAGGTCCGAAAATATTCCGGTTCCGGTACCGGCGCTTATCAATTCCGGGCCGCTTACATCGAGATCCGCGACACCCGCTTTGAGCCTAACGACACCTGGGAGCAGGCCGCTCTCATTGAATTGGGGGCTACGGTGGAGGCCTTTCTCTCTACCCCCTCGGATATCGACTGGTACCGAATCGAACTCCCCGCCCCGGGGCTCTTTACGGTTTATACCGAAGGCTCCCTGGATACCCTCCTGGAGCTTTACGATGCCAAAAACAACCTGATCGCCGATGCCGACGACTTCGGCGAGGATACCAATGCCCGGATCGTCCTCACCCTCTCCTCGGGGGGACGCTTCTACGTCAAGGCCTCCGCTTACGGCAGCAGCAACGGCAATAGCCGCGGGGACTATACCCTGATTACCCGGCTCCGGGAACCCATAGGCCCGGATCCTTTTGAGATCGACGATACCCTTTCCCAGGCGAAGCCCGTCGAATTGGGAGTTCCCCAGCGCAGGACCTTTACCGACGGGGATGATGTGGATTGGGCTTCCCTCCGGATTGAACAGCCGGGCGCCTACGTTATCATTGCCCGGGGAGAAAACACCCATGACCTGGACACCTACCTCACCCTTTACGATGAGGGGGAAAACCTCATTACCGAGGATGACGATGGAGGTGAGGACTATTCCTCCCGGATCAGGACAACCCTCAAGCCGGGGACCTATTATATCCGCCTTCACGTTCTGGACAGCGGCCCCTTTGACGAGGGCTATGAACTCCTGGTAGCAGCCGAATAACGGGAAAGTCCTTTATGGGCTGCTCGGCCACTCCGCGGCGGCCTGCTTGAAGGCCTCTGCGGAGGCCCTGATCAGCGCCTCGTCCACACAGTAGGCAAAGCGTACCCAGCCGGGGGCGCCGAAGCCGCTCCCCCCTACTCCCAGGATGAGGTGTTTTTTCAGGTGCTCCACAAAGGCCCCGTCATCGGCGCTGTTTCCCGGAACCTTACAGAAAAGGTAAAAAGCCCCTTCCGGTTCCACATAGCGTATCCCCGCATCGTCCAGGGCCTTCTTAAAGGCATCCCGCCGGCGGGCGTACACCGCGACGTCCACCCGGGCGGCGGTGAGTTCCGCCACGATCCGCTGCATCAGCGCCGGGGCGTTGACAAAGCCCAGCACCCTGGTGGCGTAGATCAGGGCCGCGAGGACTTCATCCTTATCCCGGATAGCCGGACTTACCGCGATATACCCGATCCGTTCCCCCGGCAGGGAAAGGCTCTTGGAATAGGAGGTTACCACCAGGGATTCCTCATAAGCGGAAAGTACCGGGGGAACCTGAACTCCGTTGTAGGCGATATCCCGGTAGGGCTCGTCGGCCACCAGCCAGGGATAGCGGCCGCAGGTTTTCCCGTGGTTCCGCAGAACCTCCGCCAGAGCGGCGAGGGTCTCGGGGGGATAGATCCGGCCTGTGGGATTGTGGGGGGAGTTGATCAGCACCGCCGCGGTTTTTTCTGAAAGCCGCGCGTGGATGGCGTCTATATCCAGGTTGAAATCCGGAAGGGAATCGACTTCGACCAGGGTCCCCCGGTGGTTCGCCGTATAGGCCTTATATTCCATGAAATAGGGCCGGGATACCAGGACCTCGTCCCCGGGGTTAAGCAGGGACTTGAGGACCACGTTAAGTCCCCCGGCGGCTCCGACGGACATGATGATATGGGATCCGTCCAGGCTTACCCCCTGTTCCGCCGATGCCTTCCGGGCCAGGGCTTCCCGCACCGCGGGAAAGCCCGCATTGGGCATATAGCCGTGGGATCCCCGCTTGTCCTCCTTCGCCATCTTCAGCAGTACCCGGTGGAAGGCCGGAGGGGGATCGAGATCGGGGTTTCCGAGGGAAAAATCGAAGACCTTATCGGCGCCGTGCAGCTTTTTTAAGCGGGCTCCCTCTTCAAACATTTTCCGAATCAGGGATGATGAACCGAGGGCATCCCGTACCCCCTGAGCGATAGGCATAACATTTCCTCCATTTTCTTAAGCTGTACAGGCACACACGAGACCTCGTCCGGTATAGCGGGAGGGCGCGGCGCTCTCCCGCTATACCGGGGGTACCCGCCCCCCCGCTATACTAAACTCCGGGCGATGCGCACGATGTCGGCAAAGATCCCCCCGGCGGTAACCTGGGCCCCCGCTCCGGGCCCCTTGATCACCATGGGCAGGGCTGTATACCGGTCCGTGATAATCACCACGATGTTATCCGAATCAACCAGGGATCGGAAAGGGCTGCCCGGGGGCTCGGCCCGCAGGGAAAGCCGGGCAGAACCCTCTTCAATATTCGCGATATACCGGAGAGCCTTGCCCTGGGCGGCGGCTTCCGCCCTGCGCTGCTCAAACTCGCCGTCGGCCTTCTCAAGCTCCGCGAAGAAAGCTTCCACATCGGGGGCTTCAAAACAGGCCCGGGGGAGGATCGGTTCTATCTCCACCGAGGAAAACTCCAGGGACATACCGCATTCCCGGGCCAGGATCAGAGCCTTCCGCGCGGCATCCATGGCGTTCAGGTCGTCCCGGGGATCCGGCTCGGTATAACCCTTGGCCTTGGCTTCCCGGACCAGGACGGAAAAGGGTTTGGAACCGTCAAAGTTGTTGAAGATAAAACTTAGGGTCCCCGAGAGGACCGCCTCGATCCGCCGCACCTTGTCCCCGGAGACCGAGAAATCCCGCAGGGTAGAAATGATCGGAAGCCCCGCGCCCACCGTCGTTTCATACAGGTAGGGGATCCCCCGCTCCCGGGAGTAGCCGGTGAGAAGTTTGTAGTATTCCAGGCTGCCCGCCACGGCCCGTTTATTGGGGGTAATCACGGAGATTGAAGATTGGAGGATCTCCCCATGGCGGAGGGCGATTTCATCGTTCGCGGTACAATCACAGAAGGCCATATTGGGCAGGTTAAAGGCCCGCATCCGCTTCAGAAGGGTGGAAAGGTCAAAGGTCTCCCCCTCCGCCTCCATGAGGGCCTTGGCATTCCCCGGCTCGATCCCCTCGATGTTGAAGAGCATCTTCCGGGAGTTGGCTATCCCCACCAGATTGATCCGGATCTTGTGCTCATCCGCCAAAATTTCCCGGTGTTCCGCGATCTGTTTCACCAGGGTCCCCCCGATAAGGCCCGTCCCCATGAGGAAAAGATTCACCGAACGGACCCCGGAGAGGAAAAAGGCTTCATGAATGGCGTTGAGGGCCTTGGCCGCATCATGGGCGGATACCACCGCGGAAATGTTGAGTTCCGAGGAACCCTGGGCAATGGCCGCCACGTTGATCCCGTTTCTCCCCAAGGCCTGGAAAACTTTCCCCGAAATACCGGAGGTCTTCTTCATCCGGGCCCCCACCACGGCAATGATGGACAGATCCTGTTCTACCACCGGGGCCTCAATGATCCTCGAGGAGATTTCCCAGGTCAGTTCCTCCTTTATGGCGGCGGCGGCGGCGGAGCCGTCCTGGGGAAGTACCGCAAAGCAGATGGAGTATTCGCTGGAAGCCTGGCTGATGAGGATGATGTTTATTTTCCGCCGGGCCAGGGCACTGAAAAGCCGGGAGGAAAACCCCGCGACCCCCGCCATGCCCGACCCCTGAACCCGAATCAGGGCCACCTTCTTGATAGAACTGATCCCCCGGATGGGAAAGGGACTGGGCGCTACCTCATCCTTAATGATAGTCCCCTTCCCCGCGGCATTGAAGGTATTTCTGACCCTGATGGGGATCCCCTTTTCCAGGGCCGGCCGTATGGTGGGCGGATGCAGGACCTTGGCGCCGAAATGGGAGAGTTCCATGGCTTCCACATAGGAAATTGCCTCAATGGTAAAGGCATTCTTGACCAACCGGGGATCCGCCGTGAGGATGCCGTCCACATCGGTCCAGATTTCCACCTCCTCGGCATCAATGGCCGCGCCAAAAATCGCCGCGGTCAGGTCCGATCCGCCCCGGCCCAGAGTGGTGGTGTTTCCCTCAGCGCTTGCCCCGATAAAGCCCGTGGCAATCTGCAGGGCCGGCCGTTTGGCCAGGGTGGATTTGATGTTGAAAAAGCTCTCCGCCGCAAGGAAACGGGCGGTTCCGTATTGTTCATCGGTGGTGATCAGGGGCCGGGTGTCGAGATAATCAGCGGGAAGGCCCAGGACGGTACAGATCCGGGCGATGAGGGGCGCCGAAAGCCGTTCCCCGAAACTCATGATCGTATCGAGGATCCGGGGGGAAAGTTCCCGGAGGATCACCACCCCGTCCAGAATGCGTTTTATTTCGGTAAAGCAGTCTCGGGTATAGGTATCCGCTTCTTCACGGTCCCGGTCCCGGAGAAAAAAGGCGCTTAAATCCAGGTGTCGCTCCTGCATGACCTCAACGGCATCGGTATAGCCGCAATTTCCCCCGGCAGCCTGATTGGCAACTTCGATGAGGCCGTCGGTTATCCCCGAAAGGGCAGATACCACTACCACCCGGACCCGGCCCAGATGGTCCTTATCCTTGAGTATATCAACGAATTTTCCTATAGCCTGAGGAGAACCGACGGATGAACCTCCAAATTTCAAGACGAGCATAAAATCCCCTTAAATAATCATAGAAGCAATAAGCCTGTTTATAACAGTAATACGCTTTTTCCTATAATTTTTCAAGAGCGGGGAAGGCCGGGGTGGTATATTTCGGAAATTTTATCAAAATATAAGCCTGTCTATTCTTTTCTTCTTGACATTCCTCAAGGTTTTCTTGTATAGTCTCTTTAGCTAGTCTCCTTCGTCTAGTGGTCAGGACATCGGGTTTTCATCCCGACAACGGGGGTTCGACTCCCCCAGGAGATGATAATGTCTTTTATAATTCCTTATTATAAGGAATTATAAAAAGACAAAAAATCTTTCCAAAATTATTTTCAAAACTTGTACTTGCGTTGTATACTGTTGTCATGGCAAGGCCAAAAGCACAAGACGGAATCAGAGTGCGCAAGCGCTCCTACGATGGCTATATCGAGGTCCACCTGGAAGAGTATCCGGGACACTGGATCATTACCCCGGAACAGGACCGGAAGAAAGCCAGGCAGATAGACGCTACGAATCTTATCCCGCCCCCTGGTTACCCGAAGGCGCGGGATAAAGGAGTAGTCGCCTCGGACAACCCGGGTTCCCCGTAATACCATGTAGAGCAACACATCCCGCAGCTCATCATCCGCCACCGTGGTAGCCTGGGCCGCCGCTTCTATGTACTGCTGTAGCTGCTCGTCCGCCGCTTGCCGGGCCTGTGCCTCGGCGTTAATGTTGGCCTGGATCTGGGCTTCCGCCGCCTGCGCCCGGAACGGCTTCTTGATCTGGCTTGCCGGTGTACCGGTAGCGTATAGGCCCGCAATAAAGGAGTCCCAGGCTGCCTCGCTATACCTCTGTTCAAACCATTTCACACCAGCACTCCCTATGATTTCC
>JAITRV010000194.1 GCA_031288215.1 Spirochaetaceae bacterium
CGGCCTGCGGGAGGCCCTGGAGAAGGCGGGCCGGGACCTGAGCCCGGCGGAGGTCTACGCGGAGGAGGAAAAGACCCGCCACAACATCCGCGCCCTGGTCAACGTGCTGAAACGCAAGGTGCCGCCCGAGCTCTCCCCCCTGGTACATCTGGGGGCCACCAGCGTCGATATCCTGGACACCGGCCTTGCCTGGAGGGTCCGGGGCGCCGTCCGCCAGGTCCTGCTGCCGGAACTGCGGCGCCTGGAGCTTCTGCTCTGCGACTTCACGGAGCGGGAGGCGGAGACCCCCCAGGTGGGCCGCACCCACGGCCAGCACGCCGTACCCATCACGGTGGGCTTTGCCATGGCGGAGTACGTGTCCCGGCTGGGTAAGTCCATCCTGGAACTGGAACGCCGGGCCGGCCAGCTCAGGGGAAAACTCGCCGGGGCCGTGGGGGCCTACAACGCCGCCAGCGTGATCGTCAAGGACCCGGAGGAGCTTGAACGGCTCTACCTGGAGGAACTGGGCCTGGAGCCCTCTGAACATTCCACCCAACTTGTGGAGCCCGAATACCTCCTGCGCCTGCTCCTGGAGATGAACGTGGCCTTTGGGATCATCGCCAACCTGGCCGACGATCTGAGGAACCTCCAGCGCAGCGAAATAGGAGAACTGCGGGAGGGCTTTGCGGCGGATCAGGTCGGCTCCTCCACGATGCCCCAAAAGCGAAACCCCTGGAATTCCGAACACGTCAAAAGCCTGTGGAAGGCCTTTATGCCCCGGGTTACCAGCTTCTTTATGGACCAGATCAGCGAACACCAGCGGGACCTTACCAATTCCGCAAGCCAGCGCTTTGTGGCCGATTACATCACCGGCTTCGCCATGGCCGTAAACCGCATGGCCGGCGTTATCGAGGGGCTGGGAACGGACCGTGAACGGCTTCTCGCCAACCTCCTGGGCAGCGGCCCCGCGGGACAGGGCAGCATCCCCGGCGGCGTCCTGGCGGAGCCCGCCTACATACTCCTGGCGGAAAGCGGCGTCAGCGACGCCCATGAAGTTATCCGCAGAATCACTATCACCGCGGAAAAGGAGCGCCTTAGTTTTGCCGCCGCCCTGGAAGGGGAGGGGGAACTCCTCTCCCGGATCGGGGAAAAGATGACGGAGCTGGGCCTGATCCCCAAACCCTCCGCGGCCCTCTCGTGGTTTCAGCGGCCCGAACAGTACCGGGGCCTGGCGGTAAAAAAGGCACACGAGTTGGCCGCAAAATACCGGAAGCTCATGGAACCCAACAGTGGAACCACATGTAACACATGCAAGGAGGATTAGCCATGTTTATCGAAGCCCTGTCCTACGACGACGTTCTTCTGTTACCGGCTTACTCGGACATCCTGCCCAAGGACTGCGATGTTAAAACCAGCCTCTGCGCGGATGTGCAGCTCAATGTGCCCATCATCTCCGCCGCCATGGACACGGTGACCGAGGAAAAGCTGGCCATTGCCATCGCGCTGGAGGGGGGCTCCGGCGTGATCCACCGGAATCTGAAGCCGGAGGAACAGGCCGCCCAGGCGGCAAATGTAAAACGCTACCTCAACTGGATCATCGATTCACCGGTGACCGTGGGGGAAGACGCCAGGGTCCGGGATGTCAAACTCATGATGAACCGCTTCCGGGTTTCGGGGATGCCCGTGCTGGACATCGAGGGGCGGTTGGTGGGGATCATCACGGGCCGGGACCTGCGGTTCTGCCGGGACGATAACCTGCCGGTACCGGAGGTGATGACGAAGAACCCGGTGGTAGAGCAGGGAGAACCTTCGACGGCCAGCGCCCGGGAAAAATTCGACAAGCACCGGATCGAAAAACTTCCGGTGGTGGATTCCGAAGGCCGCCTTACGGGGCTTATCACCGTAAAAGACATGGAAAAACACGCCAGTTATCCCCGGGCCGCCACCGACAAGGCGGGGCGGCTCATCGTGGGGGCGGCGGTGTCCCCCCAGGATTACATGGTGCGGCTCCCCCTCCTTAAAAACGCCAAGGTCGATTACGTGGTCCTAGACACCGCCCATGGGGATTCCAAAAACGTGATGGACGCGGTCCGGGACATCAGGGAAAAATTCGGGATCCCCGTCATCGGGGGGAACGTGGCCACCCGGGAGGGAACCCGCCGGCTTATCGAGGCGGGGGCCGACGCGGTAAAGGTGGGGATCGGCCCCGGCTCTATCTGCACTACCAGGGTCGTGGCCGGCGTTGGGGTACCCCAGTTCACCGCGGTCTGGGACTGCGCCGAGGAGGCCGCCAAGGCCGGCATTCCTATCATCGCCGATGGCGGGATCAAGTTCTCCGGGGACATTACCAAGGCCATCGGCGCCGGCGCTTCGGTAGTGATGGTAGGCAATCTCTTTGCCGGCCTTAAAGAAGCGCCGGGGCAGGAGATCATCTTTGACGGCCGGATCTACAAGGAGTACCGGGGCATGGGCAGCCTGGGGGCTATCAACGACGGCGCGGGCGACCGCTACCAGATCACCAAAGACGAGACCCCGGTCCCCGAGGGCATCGAGGGCCGGGTCCCCTACAAGGGCGAGATGCGGAGCTACCTCCACCAGTTGGCATCGGGACTGCGGAAGGGGATGGGCTACTGCGGCTG
>JAITRV010000215.1 GCA_031288215.1 Spirochaetaceae bacterium
GCGGCCAGGCAGGTGTCCCGGGCGTGGGGGCAGCGGGGGGCAAAGCGGCAGCCCGGCTTGGGTTCAATGGGCGAGGAGATTTCCCCCGTAAGAATGGCCTCGTCATCCCCGGCGCCGGGCTTGAGGGACGGGATCGCCGCGATCAGCGCCTTGGTATAGGGGTGCAGTTGTTTCAGGAAAAGGGCGCGGGCGGGGGATTTTCCCACCACCTGCCCCAGGTACATCACCGCGATATCGTCGGAAATATGCTTTACCACCGACATATCGTGGGTCACGAACATATAGGTCAGGCCCAGACGGTCCTGGAGGTCCCCCATGAGGTTTAAAATCTGGGCCTGGATGGAAATATCCAGGGCGGAAACCGGCTCGTCGCAGACCAGGAATTGCGGTTCCAGGGCCAGGGCCCGGGCGATGACCACCCGCTGTTTCATCCTCCCGGAAAACTGGTGGGGATACTCCCGCATCCGACCCTGGGGGATACTCACCAGGGCCAGCACCGTAACGGTCATATCGGTTTTGGTATAGGGCCTGGTAGCGGATATGATCCCAAAGGGAATGGAAATCAGGATGGACAGAATCAGGGCCGTGGTGGCAAGGAGGGCGGTGTTGGGGAACCGGTCAAGGATCGTTTAAACACCGGCGGTTTGACACGTAGGACCGGCCCAGATCAAGCCTGAGAAGGCCCTTGTAGTCGAAGGATTCCCCGGGGCGTCGTATCCAAACAGAAAATGGACGTACTGCACCAAAAAGGGCCGATCCAGGCCCATGGCGGAGCGCATCTGGGCCACGTCCTCATCGGTGGCGTCCTGGGGCAAAAGCATCCGGGCGGGATCCCCGGGGGCGATATGGACCAGGGCAAACACGATAAAGGTCAGCCCCAGAATGACGGGAATGAGCTGGAGTATCCGCCGAAATATATAGTGAAACATAGTCTATCTACCTCCCGGAAAAACCGCCCCCGGCTTTGGGACATACCTTAACATCCCAAACCACATGAGTAAAAAGGCGGTTTTCCCGGACCCCGGTCAGCGTTTTACCGCGTCTTTAAGCCGGAAGGAACCGGACGGAGCGATACTCACCCCCTCAATATTGGACTGGCAGGCGGAGATGCCCTCCATGGCTACCAGGGGCAGCCGGGGCGCCGCTTCCAGAATGATCTTCTGGGCGTTTTGGTACGCCTGGTTCCGTTCGGGGCCGTTGGGCAGGGAGTTCCCCCGATTGATCCACTCCTGGGCCGCGGCGGTGTAATACTTGGTGTCGTGGAGCAGGGAGGTGTTGAACCCGTCAAAGGCCACGAAAATATAGTAGCTGTCGTCGGTCTGGGTCCAGTTGATGATCACGTCCCAGACATTCGGGTCCGCGGCACCCCGCCGGGTGGCGATTTCCGAAAGGGCGACCTGCTCGATGGTGATCAGGTCCACCCCCAGGGTCCGGCGGACCTGGTCTTTGATGACCAGGGCTTCTTTTACGTACACGCTCCCCGAAAGGGCGGAACATTTGACACTCCCGGGGCGTTTGAAGGACTCCGGCAGGGAATCAAAAAGCTGTTTCGCCTTGGTCGGGTTGTAATACCCGGTGGCGCCGTTCCCCTCGGCGATACGGGTACCCGTGGGATCGGTAATCTTCCCAAAGGGGAGGGTTTCCACATACTGAAGGGACACGATGCCCCGCTTATCCATGATATCCACGGAATTCACAATATCCGAGGGGTTCACCGCGTAAAAAATCGCCATCCGCAGCTTGGCGGAATTGGCGTTCAGATCGTATTCGCCGTCCTTGTCCGGGCTGCCGTCGCTGTTCACCTGCCCGACCCGGGACGAATTCATGTTGAACCCCAAATAATGGTAGCCAAAATACCCGGACGTGGCCAGGATCTTGCCGCCGAGTTTTTCTATTTCCCGGGCGTCCAGGGGAACCACGTTCATGATGAGGTCCACTTCCTTGTTGATAAAGGCGGTTTTGAGGGCCGAGGGGTCTTTAATCGTCTTGAACACGATCTTGTTCGCGTTGGTCTTGAGGGTCTTATCAAAATAATCGAGATTCCGTTCCAGGGTAACGCTGTCCCCCTGATCCCACTTGAGGAACTTGTAGGGGCCGCTTCCCACGGCCCAGGTAAGGCCGTAGTCCTGGAGGGTGCCGTCGGTGGCGGCCTTTTCCAGGGTTTCTTTGTCCACAATGGACGCGCCCAGCCAGGCAAGCTGGTTCACCTGGGAGCCGAAGGAGGCGGGTTTATAGTACCGGCCCCGTTCCTCAAAACTTTTGAGGCCGTTGTCCTGAACCCCCGCGGGGGCCGCGGCGGCGTCAAACTGCCCGGTCCTGAAGGTGATGGTGTAATCGTCCACTTTGGCGACGTTGTACATCATGGCATAGATGGACTTCATTTGGGATTTTTCGTGGAAGGCGCCGCGGTTGAACGAGAAAATCACGTCGTCAATGGTCAGGGGATTGCCGTTGTGGAATTTGACCCCCTGGCGAATTTTTATCGTGTATTTGGTACCGTTTTCTTCGATGACCGGCATGGCCGTGGCCAGATCCGGCTCCAGCACCCCCTCGGGGGTCAGATCGTATAAACGGTTATAAATAACCAGATTGAGGTTGTGGGTCGGGGTATCGCTGTACATGGGGGGGTCCAGAATGACCGGATCCGTTCCCTGTCCGAC
>JAITRV010000216.1 GCA_031288215.1 Spirochaetaceae bacterium
GGGGGCGTTGCGGGGGCATGGAGCCGGGAAAAGCTGCCCCCGCTGTGGGGGGTGGCCGAAAACCGGAGGTTCGAGGCCAGGGGGGAGGCTTCCCCCCTTTATCTATCGAACTCACGTTACATAGGGCCATGTCCGGCGGGACCTGGCCGGAAGTCCTTAACCGGCTTCAGGGGGTACAATCAATGCCTTTGACATTAGCAAGGCCGGGGGAGGGCCGAACCGTAAGAAAACTGGGAGGTCCCGAGGACCTGAAAAACCGGCTCCTGGCCATGGGTTTTACTGTGGGAAGCGAGGTCCGGGTGGTATCCCAGCTTGCGGGGAACCTGATTGTCATGGTCAAGGATTCCCGCCTCGCCATTAGCCGGGAAATGGCGAATAAAATTCTGGTTTAGGAGAGGGGTATGGTGACCTTGAGGGACATTAAGCCGGGCAAGACGGTCAAAGTGGCCAAACTGCACGGCGAAGGTCCGCTAAAACAGCGAATTATGGCTATGGGGATCACCCGGAATGTGGAAATTCTGGTCCGTAAGGCGGCGCCCCTAGGGGACCCGGTGGAGGTAAATGTCCGGGGTTACGAGCTTTCCCTGCGGAAGGCCGATATAGACATTATCGAAGTGGTGGAATAAGACCGCCAAGCCAATTCCATAAGGAGAAGTATGGGCCTGCGCATAGCCTTGGCGGGGAATCCCAACAGCGGGAAAACTACCCTGTTTAACGTATTAACCGGGTCCAACCAGTTTGTGGGTAACTGGCCGGGAGTGACTGTTGAGAAAAAAGAGGGGCGGCTTAAAAATCACAGGGATGTGGTGATCACCGATCTGCCGGGGATCTACTCCCTGTCCCCCTATTCCCTGGAGGAGGTCATCGCCCGGAACTATTTGACGGAGCAAAAACCGGAGCTAATCCTTAACATTGTTGACGGCTCTAACCTGGAACGGAACCTGTTCCTTACGACCCAGCTTTTAGAAATGGGGATCCCCATGCTGGTGGCGGTCAACATGATTGACGTGGTACAAAAAGCGGGGGATTCGATTGACCTGGTAAAGCTCGAAAAGAGCCTGGGCTGTCCCGTGGCGGCAATTTCCGCCCTCAAAGGCACCGGGCTTGCGGAAGCCGCCGAGCGGGCCCTGGGCCTGGCTAGGGAGGCAAGGCCCCCCAAGCCGGTGGTCGCCCTCCCCTCCGCGACTCTGGGGACCGGGGACCGGGCCTCCAAAAACGAGGAGGAGGACCTTGAGGCCCTGGACACGGAGGCCCGCTACGATTTTATCACTACGGTGGCGGCCGCCTGTCTTAAACGAAAACGAATCCGGGGGGAACTTTCTGTAAGCGACCGGATCGACCAGGTGGTGACAAACCGCTTCCTGGCCCTGCCTATCTTTGCCGCCATTATTTTTATTATCTACTTTGTTTCCGTTACCACCGTGGGAACCTGGGTCACCGATTGGACCAACGATGGTCTTTTTGGCGAAGGCTGGTATCTGGCGGGCCTGTGGGTCCCCGGTGTTCCGGCGCTGGCGGGAAACGCCCTGGAAGCCCTGGGGACTGCCGCGTGGCTTAACAGCCTTATCATGGACGGTATCATAGGGGGCGTGGGCGCGGTCCTGGGCTTTGTACCGCAGATGCTGGTCCTGTTCCTGTTCCTGGCGGCCCTGGAAGCCTGCGGCTACATGGCCCGGATCGCCTTTATCCTGGACCGGATTTTCCGGCGCTTCGGCCTTTCGGGAAAGAGTTTTATCCCCATGCTTATCGGTACGGGCTGCGGCATCCCGGGGGTCATGGCGTCCCGGACCATCGAGAACGAGAATGACCGCCGGCTCACGGTCATGGTCACTACCTTTATGCCCTGCGGGGCAAAGCTTCCCATTATCGCCCTTATCTCCGGCGCCGTACTGGACGGGGCCTGGTGGGTGGCCCCCAGCGCCTATTTCACCGGTATCGCGGCGGTCATCGTATCGGGGATCATGCTGAAAAAGACCGGCCCTTTCCTGGGAGAGGTCTCCCCCTTTGTCATGGAACTCCCTGCCTACCATGTTCCGGGGCTGGTCAACGTACTCCGCAGTATGTGGGAGCGGGCCTGGTCCTTTGTCAAGAAGGCCGGTTCGGTGATTCTTCTCTCCGCAACGCTGATATGGTTCTTGTCCAACTTCGGTTTTACCGCCGGCGGTTTCGGCATGGTGGAGGATTTGAACGAGGGTCTTCTGGCGGCAATCGGTTCCGCCATTGCCCTTATCTTTGTTCCCCTGGGCTTTGGCTCCTGGGACGCCGCGGTGGCTGCCATCACGGGGCTTATCGCAAAGGAAAACGTGGTGGGGACCATGGGGGTCCTCTACGGTTTCGCGGAACTGGGAGAGGAGGGGGAGGAGATGTGGGAGACCTTTGCCGCCAACTTCAGCGCCCTTTCCGCCTATTCCTTCCTCGTGTTCAACCTGTACTGTCCCCCCTGTTTTGCCGCCATCGGCGCCATAAGGCGGGAGATGAACAACGCCAGGTGGACCCTCTTTGCCGTCGGCTACCAACTTGTGTTCGGTTACACCCTGGCCCTTATGATTTACCAGTTGGGCAGCCTGGCATCGGGCTTCGGCCCCGGTACGGCGGCGGCCCTGGCGGTTCTGGGCCTCTATATCTGGCTCCTGGTTCGAAGGCCCGGCCGG
>JAITRV010000021.1 GCA_031288215.1 Spirochaetaceae bacterium
TTCGTGGTATTATAGAAGTAAAGGGGTGTTCTGAAAACTCACGTTTTCAGAAAATTTTCCGGGAATTCCGGGGCTTCCCTTAAGCTATACAGACTGTCGTTCCAGGGGGCTTTGCTTGATAAGAGGTTTAACCCAGCGAGTACAACGGCTGTTGTACGTCGATTCCCAGGAAGAAGCTCGCCGGTACAATTCGGACCAGCTTTTGCCTGAACATATCGTGATATCCCTCCTCAGAGACGGGGAAGGGGTCGCGTGCAAGGCGCTGAATTATCTTAAAATCGATCTGCCGGAATTCAGACGGCGGCTGGAGGGGGAAATCCCCCGGATACCCGGGGCCTTGCTCCGGGGCGGGGATGTTCCCCCTTCAAAACGGACCAAGGTCATGCTGGATTCCGCTTCCGAGGAAGCCCGGAGCATGGGAAATGATTACATCGGCACCGAACATATTCTGATCGCGGCCATGGGGGAGCATAATTCCCCCAGCCAGATGTACCTGTACCAGAAGTCCCTGGATATGGATATGTTCCGGGTGGTGGTCCAGACCAACTTCAACCGGGGTTCCGCGGCCAAGGAGGATCGGGCCTACCACGGCGGCGGGGGGTTTGCCCCGGCGGCTCCCTACTTCCCCCGCAAGGACAGCCCCCGGGCGGACCCCGCGGGAAGCGGGGGCAGGCCCAAAGCGGCCGCCTATCCCCTGCTGACCCCTACCCTGGACGAATTCTCCCGGGACCTTACCGGCATGGCCAAGCTGGGCAAACTCGACCCCGTGGTGGGCCGGCAGAAGGAAATCGCCCGGGCCGTGCGGATCCTCGCCCGGCGGACCAAGAACAACCCGGTCCTAGTGGGGGAGCCCGGGGTGGGAAAAACCGCCATTGTCGAGGGCCTGGCCCAGTTCATCACGGGGGATCAGGTTCCCGACGCCCTGGCGGGCCGGCGCATCCTCTCCCTGGACATGGGGTCCGTGGTGGCGGGGACCAAATACCGGGGGGAATTTGAGGAACGGCTGAAGAAGATAATCCGGGAGATCACCCAGGCGGGCAACGTGATCCTCTTTATTGATGAAATTCATACGATTATCGGGGCCGGGGGCGCCGAGGGGACCATTGACGCGTCGAACATGCTCAAGCCCGCCCTGTCCCGGGGAACCATCCAGTGTATCGGCGCCACCACCCTGGCGGAGTACCGGAAGCACTTTGAGAAGGACGGCGCCCTGGAACGGCGGTTCCAGTCCATCCTGGTGGAGGAGCCGGGCTTTGATGAGACCCTGGAGATTCTCCGGGGAATCCAGAAACACTACGAGACCCACCACCGGGTCCGCTATACCCCGGAGGCGATCCTGGGATCGGCGCAGTTCGCCCAGCGTTACCTGACGGGCCGCTTCATGCCCGATAAGGCCATCGACCTGCTCGATGAAGCCGGGGCCATGAAGAAGCTGGAATCCACCGCCCAGCCCCCGGAGATAAGCGGGATCGAGGCTGAGATCCGGCAGCTCACCGAGGAGAAAAGCGCCCTGGTAACGGTGCAGGATTATGAGCGGGCCGCGGACATCCGGGATAAGGTGCGGAACCTCCGGCTCCGGCTGGAGAACGCCCGGGATGCCTGGGAGCAGGCCCTGGCCTCGGAAAACCGATGGGCCTCCGTCGAAGAGCAGGATATCCGCCGGGTCGTCTCGGAGATGACCGGAATCCCCCTGACCCGCCTGGAGGAGCAGGAATCCAAGCGGCTCTTAAAGATCGAGGAGGAACTGCACCGGTCCATCATCGGCCAGGATAACGCGGTGATGCGGATCGCCTCGGCCATCCGCCGGTCCCGGGCGGGGATTTCCTCCCCGAGCCGCCCCCAGGGGTCCTTCATCTTCCTGGGACCCACCGGGGTCGGAAAAACCCTGCTGGCCAAGTGTCTGGCGGAATACCTCTTCGGCGCCGAGGAATCCCTGGTGCGGATCGATATGTCCGATTTTATGGAGAAGCACAACGCCTCCCGCCTGGTGGGGGCCCCTCCGGGCTACATCGGCTACGAGGAGGGGGGCATCCTCACCGAACAGATCCGGCGGAACCCCTACCGGGTGGTCCTTTTTGACGAGATCGAGAAGGCCCATCACGATGTGTTCAACCTCCTCCTCCAGGTGCTGGAAGAGGGGGAACTGCGGGACAATCTGGGGCATACGGTGAGTTTCAGAAACACCGTGATCATCATGACCAGTAACGCCGGGGTCCGGGAGATTTCCCGGGATTCCCGGCTGGGTTTCGGCACGGGGACGGGGATCATGAGCCTTGCGGAGATCGAAGCGGCGGCCCTTTCGGAACTGCGGCGGCTTTTCAACCCCGAATTTATCAACCGGGTGGATGACGTGGTGGTCTTTCATGCCCTGGACGAAAAGCAGGTGGAAGCCATCCTGGATATTCAGATCGGGGACCTGGCCCGCCGGCTGGAGGAACAGGGCTACGCGATCCGGCTGCTTCCCGCGGCCCGGCATATCCTGGCGGAAAAGGGCTGGGATCCCAAATACGGCGCCCGGCCCATGCGGCGGACGATTCAGAAGGAACTGGAGGATCCCCTGTCCCACCTGATCCTCCGGGAGGAATGTCCCTACGGAACCACCTTTATCGTTGAGGGCCGGGAGGGGAGGCTTCGGATCCGTTCTGAGGATAAGGCTCCCCTGGAGGATATTCACGAAGCGCCGGTGGCGGAGGATAATCCCCGGATCATCCTCAACAACCGTTAGCCTCGGGGCCCCGCGCCGCCCGCTTGCCTATCCCCCGAGGCGCCGCCCGCCTGTCCGCCCCCTGAGGCCGTCTGCCGGTCTATCCCAGGCGCCGCCCGTTTGTCCGCCCCCCGCTCCCTTAGATCACCGTGCCGGGGTAGAGGACCGAGTTCTTGGGGATCACGATGATGCCGTCCACGATATGGTAGTGGCCGTAGTTCCCGTCGGTGCGGTTTATCGCGTCCACCCCTATCCGGCAGCCCTCGCCGATGCAGGC
>JAITRV010000055.1 GCA_031288215.1 Spirochaetaceae bacterium
ATTGAGAACAAACTGCATTGGATGCTGGATGTGGCGTTTCGGGAAGATTACGCGAGAAACCGGAAAGACCATTCGGCGGCGAACCTGGCGATATTACGGAAGATAACGCTCAATCTCATTCGACTGGAACCAACCGAGAAATACCGCACCCGAAAGTTTTCTCTCAACCGGAAACGGCTCTACGCTTCCTACGAACCTGATTTCCTGCTTAAAATTCTGCTCAATTTATAATGCGGTTGCCCTGCTGTGGAGCCTGTGGCTTGTTGAGGATACGCAGGGCGTACTTCCGGTTATACCCGGTGATAAACTGCACTTCGTTCAGAATGGCTGCTTTTTCTTTCCGTTTCGCGTTGTGGTAGCGGGAACGGTAACCGGCAATGACCTTTTGTTTTTCTTTCATGGATAACCCCATAGTGACCTCCGGGAACTGATACTCCCAGATAGTCTGCCTTGATTTGGGTTACTTTTTCAAAATGAGGCATTGGTTCATTTGGGTTACTTTTTCAATGAGGCAACGCGACTACTAGACAGGATCATCCGCCGGAATTATACTCTTTAAAAATCGGCATATATCAGTTGAGGACCATACATGAAAAAAGATATTCGGATCGCGGTTTCCGGAAAAAGCGGATGCGGAAACACCACCGTAAGCAAGCTGGCGGCTGAATCCCTGGGCTTGAGGTTTATCAATTTTACCTTCCGGTCTTTGGCGGAGGAACGGGGTATGACCCTGGAAGATGTCCTCGCCCGGGCCGACGAGGACGATGCCTGGGACCGGGAGGTGGACAGCCGTCAGGCACAGCTTGCCCGGGAAAATGGGGGCTGCGTCCTGGGGTCCCGGCTGGCCATCTGGATGTTGACCGAGGCCGATCTCAAGGTATATCTCACCGCCCGGCCTATGACCCGTTCGCGGCGGATTGTGATGAGGGAAGGGGGGACCCTCGAAGCGGTCGCGGCCTTTACCGAGGACCGGGATCGCCGGGATCGGGAGCGATACCGGCGGATATACCGGATCGATAACGATAATTATTCCTTTGCGGACCTGATTATCGATACCGATGACCGATCTCCTTCGGAAATCGCCGCTATGATCGTGGAAAAAGCCCGGCAGATAGGTTCATGATGGAAAGGCCTTCAAGCTCCCGGATTGCCGAATTCAAGAATATCATCTATTCCTATTTTGAGGAAAACGGGCGTTCCTTTCCCTGGAGAACCGATACCCGCCCCTGGGGGGTACTGGTCTCCGAATTCATGCTCCAGCAGACCCAGACCGAACGGGTAATCCCCTATTGGGAGCGGTGGATGCAGATCTGGCCGACCCCGGAGTCTTTGGACAAGGTCTCCTTGGAGGATGCCCTGAAAGAGTGGCTCGGTCTGGGTTATAACCGCCGGGGACGCTATGTCAAGGATTGTGCCCGGATCATCACCAGGAGATACGGCGGGAAGGTGCCGGAGACCCCCGCCGAGCTGGTCACCCTGCCCGGCATCGGCTCCTATACCGCCGGGGCCATCGCCTGCTTTGCCTATAACTATCCCGGAGTATTCATCGAGACCAATATCCGCGCCTCGGTGCTCCACTTCTTCTTTCATGAACGGACAGGGGTAAAGGACCGGGAAATTCTCCCCATCCTGGAAGATGCGCTGGACCGGGAAAATCCCCGCCGCTGGTACTGGGCCCTCATGGATTACGGGGTCGCCCTGAAAAAGCTCACTGCCAACCCCGGGCGGAGGAGCGCCCACTATACCCTGCAAAGCCCCTTCGAGGGCTCTTTCCGGCAAATCCGGGGCGGCCTGGTCCGCACCCTCGTCTCCCAGGGCCCCGCCTCCGCGGGGGAACTCCTGGAACGTACCGGCTTTGAACCGGAGGATCTCTACCGGGCCCTGGAAATCCTGGAAAAGGAAGCCATGGTCGCCGAGAGCGGCGGCCTTTACCGGATTTCGGAGGAGGAGCAGCCTTCAGAGTAAAGGCCAGGGCCAGGATAAACGCATAGAAATTCCCACAGGCGGCCCCTGACCTGTAAGGCCCCCTTGAAAAAAATTATTTAATAGGGTAAAAAAGTATATTCCAACGAATTTGTACGGAAGGAATTATGCCGCAAGAGCTTTTTTATGCCCCGGGGCTCCGTTTTTCCTGCACCCGCTGTTCAGCCTGTTGCAGATATGAAGCGGGTTATGTATTTTTATCACAAAATGATGCGGAAACCTTGGCAAAGACCCTTCAAATGTGTTATATTAGTTTCATAGAGGTTTATTGCCGGTGGGTCCCTCAAGGTGGGGGACGGGAGCAGCTTTCGTTGAAGGAACAATCCAATTACGACTGTATTTTTTGGAAAGACGGGTGTTCGGTATATGAGGGGAGGCCCCTTCAATGCAGGACCTTCCCCTTTTGGCATTCCATCCTCAATTCCCCGGAGGCATGGGCGGGGGCGGCCGCGGGATGCCCGGGTATAGGAAACGGTCGGCTCTATACCCAGGAATATATCGAAGCTTGTTTAGCCCAGAGGAGGGCGGAGCCAATTATTACCAGGACACGATAATGCGGTCTTGAAGGAGATATAATGCACATCCGTTTCTGGGGTGTCCGCGGCTCCCTTCCGGCTCCGCTGTTACCCGTTCACATCAAGCGTAAATTCTCATCAATCATGGAACAGGTGAGGCCCGGGGATGTCAAGAGCCCTGAAAGCCGCTCTCGTTTTCTTGCGGGTCTGGAGCCCTCCCTCTTCGGGACCGTGGGGGGTAATACTCCCTGTATTTCCATCGGGACCGATAATCCTTTGGAGCTTGCCGTTTTCGACAGCGGATCGGGAATTCGGGAAATGGGGGCGGCCATGGTTCATGCGGATCCACGACCGGATCGGTACCATATTTTTTTTTCCCATTTTCACTGGGATCACCTGCAAGGGCTTCCCTTCTTCGGTCCCGCCTACGATTCCTCGGTGAAAATAGATTTTTATTCCCCCATGGATAATCCGGAGGCCGCCCTGCAGGGACAGATGACCGGCCCCTATTTCCCGATCAGGATGGATGCCATGACCTCACAAAAAGCTTTCCACCGGATGACCGGGAAGGTTGCCATTGGTTCTTTGGAGATTTCCTATAAAAAGATGAATCATCCCGGGGATTCCTATTCTTTTTTGGTCAATGAGGGGAAAAATCGTTTTATCTATGCCACCGATACGGAGTTATCCGCGGCGGATTTTGTCAGGAATGATGAAAATGCCGCCTTTTTTGAACACATCGATGTCATTGTCCTGGATTCCCAATATACCCAGGGAGAAGCCACGGAAAAATACAATTGGGGGCACAACGCTTTTAGCCGTGCGGTGGATTTCGCCGCCGCCTGGGGGATCAGGCGTCTTATTTTGTTTCATCATGATCCCTCCTATGATGATACGATGCTGAATGATAACCTCCACAGCGCCCGTCGGTATGCGAAAAATATGGGCATGAGAGGGGTCGAGATTTCCCTTGCCGTTGAAGGCATGGAATTAACCCTATAATATATGAGGGAGTAATGTCTCAGGTTCTTCGTACTGTGTATCGAGCGATATGTATCCTCCTGGGGGTGGTCATAGGCGCCGCCCTGGTAATCCTGGGGGTCGTGATATATCTCAATACTCCCCCCCCGGCTCCGGTTTCCGCCGAAGCCGCCGGTCCCCTCCGGTTTGAACCGGAGGGGGCGGCGATCTTCGAGGTCCGCAACGGGGAGAGTTCCCTTTCCGTAGGAGGACGGCTCTTCCAGGAGGGGATCATCCGCAGCCGCCTTTTCTGGGACCTCATCTCCCGCTTCGACCGGGACTATATCAAGAGCGGCACTTACCGGCTTCCCCTCCCCATGACCCAGTTGGAGATCCGATCCCTGCTGGTGTCGGGCCGCCAGATCCTCAGCCGGGTGACCGTCCCTGAAGGGGTTACCCTCAAAAAGACCGCCGCAATCCTGGAGGACGCAGGTATCTGCCCGGCGGAGGAATTCCTGGCCGCCGCCGCGGATCCGGAAATTTTGAATACCTACCGGGTTCCGGCGGCGACCATGGAAGGCTATCTCTACCCGGATACTTACCTCTTCTCCCCGGGCTATCCCCCGGCCCTGGTGGTCAGGACCATGGCGGATACCTTCTTTAAGCGCCTGGCCGAGATCCAGGGCGATGCCCTCGAACTCAGTCCCCAGGAACTCCACCAACGGGTGATTCTCGCCTCCATCGTGGAGCGGGAATACCGTCTGGACGATGAAGCCCCCTACATGGCGGGGGTGTTCTACAACCGCCTTGACAGAGGTATGGCCCTCCAGTCCTGCGCCACCGTGGAGTACGTGATTACCGAAATTCAGGGCCGGCCCCACCCGGAAATCCTCTATATTCAGGACACGGAGATCCCGAACCCCTACAATACCTATACCCATCGCGGCCTGCCCCCGGGCCCGATTTCGGCCCCCGGGGCGGTGGCCTTACGGGCGGTCTTTAACCCCGTTTCCAGCGACTATCTCTACTTCCGCCTGGTCGATCCCTCCCAGGGCCGGCATTATTTCTCCAAGACCCTGGACGACCATATCAAGGCGGGGGTCCTCTACGTCAAGGGGAGGGTTTCCTGATGGGCTATATATCCGACAAAACCATCCGGGAAGTCAACGAGCGGCTGGACCCGGTATCCCTGGTGGGGGACTACGTGCGCCTGGAGAAGCGGGGAGGCCGCTATTGGGGGCTCTGTCCCTTCCACAACGAAAAGACCCCCTCCTTTTCGGTGGACCCGGACCGGAAGATGTACTACTGTTTCGGATGCCACGAGGGGGGAGGGATGATTAGTTTCCTCATGACCATGGACAAGCTCTCCTTCCCCGAGGCGGTGGAAACCCTGGCCAAACGCCTGGGGGTGGAACTCATTTATGAAAACACCGGAGATCAGCCCCAGGATAGGGGGAAAACTACCAGGATGGAGGAACTGGCCGAATTGTACCGCCGGGTGGCGGGGAGTTTTCACCACCTCCTCATGGAAAGCCCCCAGGGGAAAGGGGCCCGGGACTATATCCTGGAGCGGGGTATCGATCCGGGGATGATAGACCGTTTCCGTTTGGGGTATGCCCCGGCGGACCGGAACTGGCTCTTTCAGTTCCTCTCCCACAAGGGCTATACGGAACCCTTCCTGGCCCAGAGCGGCCTTTTTTCAAAAAACAATCCCCGGCTCTCCTTTTTTGGGGACCGCCTCATGTTTCCCATCGCGGACCGCCAGGGCAGGACCGTGGCCTTCGGGGGGCGCATCCTCTCCGCGGAGGGCCCCAAGTACCTCAACTCCTCCGAATCGGAGATCTACAAAAAGGGAGAAACCCTCTTTGCCATCGACCTGGCCCTGCCGGAGATCCGGAAATCCCGGGAGGTCTACCTGGCCGAGGGCTATATGGACGTGATCGCCCTCCACCAGGCGGGGATAGGCAATGCGGCGGCGCCCCTGGGAACGGCCTTTACCGACGGGCAGGCAAAACTCCTCCGGCGCTGGGCGGAGCGGATCATCCTCGTCTTCGATGCTGATGAGGCGGGCCGGAACGCGGCGGTGAAGGCCATCCTCACCTGCCGGAGGAACGGCCTGGCTTGTTCCGTGGTGGCAAGCGAGGGTGACGGGGAGGAAAATTACCAAAAATTTAAAGATCCTGCAGATATTTTGAAAGAACGTGGGCCGGAAACATTGCAAAAGCGGGTAAAATGTTTTATAAATGATTTTGAGTATCTTTTGATTCACAGTAAGGCTCTGTACGATACCTCCGATTCCGAAGGGAAGGCCCGGGCGGTGGCGTTCCTGTTTCCCTATGTGGAAGCCCTGGATTCGGAGATTTCCCGGGAAGCTTGTATGGAGCGGATCGCCGATACCTTTCGGGTTGAGGTCCAGGCGGTACGGGATGACTATCGTCATTTTGATGCCCGCCGGCAATCCGAACCGAAGAAGGGGCCTGTTCCTCCGCAAAGTCCCGGCCCCGGGCAAAAGGCGGTTCGGATGAACGATGAACTTTTTTTGCTCGTTGCGGTGGTGGTTAATCCCGGATTTTATCCGAGACTGCGGGCAGTCCTTTCGATTGAGGAGTTTGAGGATCCGAATGCTAAGGAGCTTTTTATAGCCTTGGAGGAATGGTACCGGAACGATGCGCCGGGGATGGACGATCTCTTGTCCCGAATAAATTCCGGCGGGGTGCGGAATTTTGTGGTGGAACGGGGGACATCCGAAGCCTTTCGTATTCATCCGGAGCAGTTGATCTCCGATGGAATTAAGCGGATTACACAGAAAAGGCTTGAGCGGAGGCGGGCCGAAATTGTATTGGAATTACGCAGCATGAGAAATGAGGGAACCGGATCCCGGTCAGCGGATCTTCTTTCCGAAAAGGTATATATTGATACCGAATTACACCGCTTTAAGGACAGTAACAAATGACGGATATGCAAATGCCGGATTTGGCGATTGATCCCGCTGTTTTGAAGTTGATTGAATACGCAAAGGAAAAGAAATCTCTTTCCTATGATGAACTCTCCGATTTTTTGCCGGAATATATCACCAATTCCGACGGCATGGAACAGGTTTTGGCCCTCTTGGAGTCCAACAATGTGCAGCTTCTGGAAGAAACCGGCGAAGACGAAACGGAGCAGGAAAACCGGAAAATTCCTGAATCGGAAAAAAAACGTTTGGTCTACAACGATAAGGACGCCGCCATAGACGATCCCATCCGGTTCTACCTCCGGGAGATAGGCCGGGAGAACCTCCTCACCGCGGAACAGGAGATAGAGCTCTCCAAACAGATGGAGGAAGGGGAGAATATCATCAAGGGGGTCATTAAGAAGTCCGGCATGATCATCCCCGAATTCTACCACATCGCCGCCCGGGCCTTCTCCAAGAAGGATCCCCGGGAGTTAAGCCTGTCCAAGAAAGAGATCACCGAATATATGACCGAACGCCGCCGGCTCAGTCAGTTTTACAAGGAAACCCTCCGCCTTATCGGGACGGAATTGAGAGCCTATATTGAGATCAAACGGCGGCTGATAAGCCGGGGGACGGACTTCTTCGAGGATACGGAACTGCGAACGATCAGGAAGCGGATCCTGGAGGTTATCGAGAACTCCGAAATCCACCCCGACGAAATCTCCGGGTTTTCCGAAAAATTCCTCCAGGCTTCCAAGAAGATTAAACGGTACAAAAAGGAACAGGACCGGATAGAAAAGCGGCTCCGGGTGGGGTCCCTGAAGGAACTCCGGGCCCTGGGCCGGGGGCTGACCATCAAGGAGGAACGGGAGCGCCTGGAGGAGGATCTGAACCTCACTTCCGACGAGATCAAGGAACTCATCCGGCATATTCAGGTAACGGAAAAGAAACTCCGCCAGATGGAGTCGGAATTCGAGGAGTCCATCGAGAGTATCAATCTTATGGCGAAGGAGATCAGCCGGGGCCGGAACTTGATGAAGAACGCCAAGGACCGGCTCATCAAGGCAAATCTCCGGCTGGTGGTGTCCATCGCCAAGAAGTACACCAACCGGGGGCTCCACTTCTTTGACCTGGTGCAGGAGGGGAATATCGGCCTCATCAAGGCGGTGGAAAAATTCGAATACCAGAAGGGCTTTAAGTTCTCCACCTATGCCACCTGGTGGATACGGCAGGCCATAACCCGGGCCATCGCCGATCAGGCCAGGACCATCCGCATCCCGGTGCACATGATTGAAACGATGTCGAAACTCCGGCGCATTACCAAGCAGCTGGTGCAGGACATCGGCCGGGAGCCCACTATGGACGAGATCGCCGTCGAGGCCGACATCCCGGTGTCGGAGGTAAGGCGGGTGCTCCGGATCAGCAAGCATCCGATTTCCCTCGATCGTCCCATCGGCACCGGCGACTCGGACGACAGCCATTTCGGCGATTTCATCGAGGACAAGACGGCCGAAAGCCCGGTCACCATGGCGAGCTACGAAATGCTGAAAGACAAAATAGGGTCGGTCCTCCAAAGCCTGACGTATCGGGAACGCGAGATTATCAAACTCCGCTACGGCATTGGCGACGACTACACGTATACGCTGGAGGAGGTCGGAAGGAAATTCAACGTCACCCGCGAACGCGTCCGGCAAATCGAGGCCAAGGCTCTGCGCAAACTCCAGCATCCCGTCCGCGCCCGGCGGCTGGAAGGTTTTCTGGAGGACGCCGCTCCGGCTTCCTGAGGCGGCGGAAATCCCGGGGAGAGACGCGGACATGACGGCAAAGAGACTGGCGACGGCGGCTGTTCTTCTCTTCCTTCGCGTCGCCGGGGCGGGGGGAATGGACGCGGCCCTTCCCGCCGCGCCGCAACCGGACGGTCCCGGCGTTTCCGAGATCGCGGCCACGGTCGTGGATGTGCGCATCGGGGCCGACCAGGTTTTCGAACTCTGGGCGCCGATTTGGTACGAAACCCTGGCCAAGGTCAGGAACGGCAAGCTGGACGCCGGGGAGGGGGATCGCCTGCTGACCGCCGAATGGCGGCGCGCCCTGCGCGCCTTGATCAAGGACGAGGTGTTTTTCCAGGAGGCCGGGATCGAACGGCAACTGATGATCAACGGGTATGCCGAACAGTTGCTTTCGCGGGGCGATCCACGTCCCCGACGGCAAATCAGCGCTGAAATCCGCCGCCTTTTCGATCAGGACATGGAACGCCAATTCCGGCAGTTGAGCGCCGATTTCCTGCGCGAATCGGGCGGCAGGGTGAAACTGGGAAAAGTCCTGGAAAGCCGGAATCTCACCTTCGCCGACTGGCAGAATCGCCTGCGGAAAAAGGCGCTGGGCCAGTCGTATCTCCGCCAAGTGATCCAACCGACCAGGCTGGAACCCGGGCCAAAAGAGATCCAGGCGCATTACGCCAATCATCCTGACGAATTTTCCCGGCCCGGCCCGATGCGTTTCCGACATATATTTTTCTCCAGGGCCGGGCGCGGCGCCGAGGCGGCACGGGAGGCGGCAATTGAGGCATGGCAGGAATTGGCGGAGGAGGAGATTGAATTCGAGAAAGCGGCTGCGCGTTTCTCCGACGATCCGGTGAGCCGGAACCGCGGAGGGTTGGAGACGGACGGGGCGGCCGCGGATCCCGAACGCGAGGCTTGGCTGGCGGATGTCCGCGCCGCCTTGCGCGAGGAAACGCCGGGAAAACTCGCTCCCATCCTCGAAAGCCTTTTCGGATTCCACGTGGCCGAACTGATCTCCATCGGTCCGGAACGCAAAATTCCTTTCGCCGAGGTAAGCCGAGACATTGAACGGAAAATCCAGGCCGCGCGGTGGGAGGCGGAGACCGAGGAACGGTTCAGGTCGGTCA
>JAITRV010000140.1 GCA_031288215.1 Spirochaetaceae bacterium
TAGGGAAGCACGGGATAAAAGGCCCGTACCCCCAGGGAGCGCAGATACCCCAGCAGATGGGGAAGATCGTCCACCGCCGTCTCCGCCGCGGGGGCTATCAGGAGGGAGATGTCCGCCCCCTTCCGGAGGTCCTCCAGGAAGCGGTCGAGATCGTCAGGTGAGTTTGCCGTATCCATCATATAAGTCGAGTATAACATAATTAGTCAAGACAAACAAGAGGGATTTCCGGAGCTCCCGCATTTACTTTTTTTCATACTTTTTTATGAGATAATCGTCCTGGTACCTTGATTCGGGAGTCTGGTTTAATACCCCGTCGAACCAAAGGTTCGCGCTCTGCTCCGGGGAGGCTCATTACTCCCAATGACTCGATAGATCCAAAGAAATTTAACCACGGCGGACCAGAGGTCCGATTCTTCTTCTTTTTTTGAGTAATTGCAGGAGCCCTGATAAGCGGCCCTGCCCTGCCTTTTCCTTCCTCCCCTTTTTCCGTATAATACCCGGCATGGCTCTCCCCACAAGACGCTCCTACTTTGACTGGGCCGCCACCGCCCCCAGCCCCGGACCCGGCGGGGCTTCCTTTGCGGGCAGCATCGGGCCCGCCTCCGACAGGGCCGGGGCGAACCCCTCCTCGCGGCACCGGGAGGGCAGGGAGGCCCGGGCGGCCCTGGAAGATGCCCGGAAGCGCGCCGCCTGTGCCCTCGGCGTCCCGGCGAAGCATATCTTCTTCACCTCCGGGGGCACCGAGGCCAACGCCCTGGTCCTCTTCTCCACCCTCCTCCGGCCCCGGGGGGACATCCTCTTCTCGGCGGTGGAGCATCCCTCGGTCAGCGAGAACTGCCGGGTCCTGGAACGGCTGGGCAAGCGCACCGCCCCCATCGCCGTGGAGGGGGACGGCCGCATCAGCGCCGAAACCCTGGAGGCCGCCCTGAAGAAACACCGCGAGGCCCGGCTTGCGGCGATCATGGCGGTGAACAACGAGACCGGGGCGGTGATGGATTTGTCCGCCCTGATCCGCCGCGTGAGGAGCCGGGACGGGGCGCCCCTCCACGTCCACTGCGACATGGTCCAGGGCATCGGGAAGATCCCCCTGGACGTGCCGGCCCTGGATTTGGATTCCGCCGCCATCAGCGCCCATAAGATCGGGGGGCCCCGGGGCATAGGCCTCCTCTACTGCCGGAAGGACCTGGAGCCCCTCTCCCGCGGGGGCGGCCAGGAAGGGGGGATGCGGCCGGGCACGGAAAACGTTGCCGGGGCCCTGGCTTTGGCGGACTGCCTTGAGAGGCGGCTGGCCCCGGACGCCCTCCGGGCCGCCTTTGCCGCCGCCCGGGACCGGGAGCGGGCCCTGATCCGGAGCCTGCGGGGCATGGACCGCTGCACCCTCATCCCCCGGGACCGGGAGGAAGACGACGGCCGGTTTTCCCCCTACATCCTCCAGGCCGCCTTTCGGGGCATTCCCGGAGAGGTGATGGCCCGCGCCCTGGACGACGAGGGCTTCGCGGTCTCCACCGGCTCCGCCTGTTCCTCCGGCACGGGAAAGCGGCCCATCCTCACCGCCATGGGCCTGGACGAAAGGACCGCCGCTGAGGGCATCCGAATCTCCCAGGGCTGGTCCACCACCGCCGAAGAGGTACAGGCCCTGATCGGGGCCCTTGAGAAAATTCTCAAAAGCCGGTAAAAGAGGGATATGGATACCTATCTCTTAAAACTGGGAGAACTCACCCTCAAGGGGGGAAACCGGCGGAGCTTCGAGCGGACCCTCCGGCGGAACCTGGAGGCCCTGATCCGGGGGACCGGGGCGCGGGTGGAGACCACCGCCGGCCGCTTCTACGTGCATGCCGCCGGAGACGGCGAAGGCCGCGACGCCGGAGCGGGAAAGCGCATCGAGGATGCCCTGGATCACCTCATCGGCATCGCCGGATGGGCCAAGACCAGGGTCTGCGAAAAAGCCGTCGGCGCGGTGATCCGCGCCTGCGTCGAAGAGGCGCAAGCCCTCGCCGCCGGGGGGGTGGAGACCTTCAAGATAGAGGCCCGCCGGACGGACAAGCGCTTCCCCCTGGACTCTTACGGCATCGCCCGGGAAGCGGGGGAAGCGGTACTCCGGGAAGTCCCGGCCCTGAAGGTGGATGTCCGGTCCCCCCAGCGGATCATCGCCGTGGAAATCCGGGAGAAGGCCTACGTCTACACCGAGGGCCACGGCCCCGGCCGTTCTTCGGGCCGGCGGGGGCTTCCCGTGGGCTGCGCGGGCCGGGGGATGCTGCTCCTCTCCGGGGGCATTGATTCCCCCGTGGCGGGGTACATGATGGCCTCCCGGGGGATGCGCCTCGAGGCGGTCTACTTCCACGCCTACCCCTACACCTCCGAAGAAGCCCGGCTCAAGGTGGTCCGCCTGGCGGAAATCCTGGGATCCTACGCCCTGGGGGTGCGGCTCCACACGGTGAACTTTACGGAGGTCCAACTGCGGATAAAGGAAAAGGCCCCCCCGGAATGGCACACCATACTCCTGCGGATGGCCATGATGGAGGCCGCCGAGACCCTGGCGCGCAGGCGGCGCTGCCAATGCCTCATCACCGGGGAAAGCCTCTCCCAGGTGGCCAGCCAGACCATAGAAAACATCGCCTGCACCGGCAGCCGCGTCTCCCTCCCGATCCTCCGGCCCCTCATCGGCATGGACAAGGACGCCATCATCCGCAGCGCCGAAGCCATCGGCACCTATGAAACCTCGATCCTTCCCTATCCGGACTGCTGCGTCCTCTTCAGCCCCCCCCACCCCATCCTGCGGGGAGACCGGGAGGAGGCCCGGCGGCTTTACGAGTCCCTGTCCCTGACCCCGGAAGAACTCAACATGACCCTTGAAGCCGGATAAGGAAAGAGAGCCGGGACCGCTTTGCTTCCTCCTCAACTCCTCCCGCCTCAGATTTCAGCCGCCGCCACGTAAAAAAATTGCACCCAACTAAGAGGGAAGCACAAACCGGATGAGCCCCTGATCCAGCCGCCATTTCACGGGGCTGTTTTTCGGGGGAAGCTCCGTCCGCAGGCCCCCGGAGGCTTGCAGCGGGATTCCCCCGGGGG
>JAITRV010000170.1 GCA_031288215.1 Spirochaetaceae bacterium
CTCTTCGAGATGGACGCCATCGCCGCCTGCTACATCGGCGGGGTTTCCGCCTCCGGCGGCATCGGGACGGTGGTGGGGGTCATTGTCGGCGGCTTGGTCATGTCCGCCATCAATAACGGCATGTCCCTGATGAACCTGGGCACCCACTACCAGTACGTGGTCAAAGCCCTGATCCTCCTGATGGCGGTGTTCTACGACATCTACACCCGCCGCAAGGCCGGCCTGGGCTGACGGAGCGGGGGAACATGGAAAAAATCGACTTTCACGTCCATGTGACCCCCCCGGAGATCAGCGCCCGCTACCAGCGCTACGGGGAGCAGGAGCCCTATTTCGCCCTCATGTCCGCAAACCTCCGTAATCGATTCGCCACCGCCGAGGAGGTGGTGGCGGAGCTTGATAGAACCGGCTTTGACCGGGCGGTGGTTTTTGGCTTCGGCTTCCGGGATATGGGGCTCTGCCGGGAGGTCAACGACTACGTGATCGCCCGGGTCCGGGAATATCCTGACCGGCTCATCGGGTACATGGCCCTCTGCCCGAACCACCGGGAGGCGGAACGGGAGATAGACCGCTGCTGCCGGGCGGGGCTCCGGGGCATCGGGGAGCTTTTCCCCGAGGGCCAGGGTTTCCGCGTCGAGGAAGCGGAGGAGACCCGGCGTTTTGCGGGGGCCTGTATCGAGCGGGGCCTTCCGGTGCTGGTCCACACCAACGAACCGGTGGGCCATTCCTACCCCGGAAAGACCGGCGTCACCCTGAAACAACTGGACCGCTTCGTTGAAAACAACCCGGATCTGACCATCATCTTTGCCCACTGGGGAGGCGGCCTTTTGTTCTACGAATCCATGCCGGAACAGCGGGAAAAATACCGGAACCTCTATTACGACAACGCGGCCACGGTGTTCCTCTACGACGAGGGGATCTACCGGGCCGCCTGCGCCCTGGGGCTTGAGCGTAAAATCCTCTTCGGCAGCGATTTCCCCCTGCTCTCCCCCGCCCGGTACCTTCGGGGCATCGAGCGTAGCGGCATGTCCGAAGCAGCCGCGGCCCTCCTCCTGGGGGGAAACGGGGCGCGGCTCTGTGGCACCCGATAAAGCACGCGAGAGCGTGTTGAGCAGGTGAAAACAGCACGGTGAGAGCCCCGGAAAAGACCACCGTACGGGGAAACGGCATCAGGGCGAAGGGCTGTAGGGGGTTAAGAGGCCGGGACAGGCGGGGGGGCATGCCGGTAAGGGTAGAGCAAAACGGGAATAACCGCAAGAGCGTGAACATCAGGCAGGTAGAATTCCTGCATTTACTCAAAAAAAGAAGAAGAACCGGACCTGTGGTCCGCCGTCGGACCTGGGTCCGCCCACACGGACCCTCACTTCCGGGTGAGAACCATGAGCAGGGCGATATCTCCCTGGCGCACCCCGGGGATGCGGGCGGCCTGGCCCACGGTGAGGGGCCGGACCAGGCGGAGCTTCTCCCGGGCTTCCGCGGAGAGTCCGGGAAGGCTTTCGTAGTCCAGGGCGCCGTCCAGTTTGATGGCATCCATCTTGGCGGTCCGGCTTGCGGCCCGCTTTTCCTTCTCGATGTACCCGGCGTACTTGATGTCCAGGGCGCAGCGGAGCAGCCATTCGGCGGGGTAATCGGCCAGTTCCGGGGCATAGGGGAGCAGGTCCTCCGGGCGGACGGCGGAATCCGTCAGGACCCGCTCCAGCGTCTCCCCGGCGTGGGCCCGCAGGAACCCCGGGGCCCCCGGCTCCCCGGAACGTTCCTGCCCGGCAGCGGGCGGCGCTTTCCGGCTGCGGAGGAGTTCCCTGATGGCTTCCAGGGCCTCCGTCTTCCGCTGAAACCGCTCCCAGCGCCGGTCATCCACGAGGCCCCGGGCGCGGCCCTGGGGGGTGAGCCGGGTATCCGCGGTATCGTGGCGGAGGACCAGCCGGTGTTCCGCCCGGCTGGTGAACATCCGGTAGGGCTCCTTGGTGCCCACCGTGGTCAGGTCGTCCACCAGGACCCCGATGTAGGCTTCCGCCCGGCCCAGGACCAGGGGAGGGGCGGCCCGCAGCTTCATCGCCGCGTTGATCCCCGCCATAAGCCCCTGGGCCGCGGCCTCCTCGTAGCCGGAACTGCCGTTGGTCTGGCCCGCCACAAAGAGCCCCGGCAGCCGCTTGGACTCCAGGGTCGGGTAGAGGTCCAGGGGGTCCAGGTAGTCGTATTCCACCGCATAGGCGGGCCGGACGATCCGGGCCTCCTCCAGACCGGGGATGCTGTGGATGAAGGCCTCCTGGACATCCTCGGGAAGGGAACTGGAGGCGCCGTTCATGTACATCTCGTGGGTAAAGAGGCCCTCGGGCTCGATGAAGATGTGGTGCCGGTCCCGGTCGGGGAAGCGGACCACCTTGTCCTCAATGGAGGGGCAGTACCGGGGCCCCACCCCCACAATCTTGCCGCCGTAGAGGGGGGATCGGTGAATGTTGTCCCGGATGATCTCGTGGGTCCGCGCCGTGGTATAGGTGATCCAGCAGGGAACGCGGTCCCTCCGGGAGGGCGGAAAGGGCGGGGCGAAATCCCCATGCCCGGAAAAGCCGCCGGGTTCGGTGTCGAAGGAGAAGGGCTCCGGCTCCTCCCCCTCCTGCCGTTCCATCCGCTCATAATCGATGGAATCCCCCGCAAGCCGGGCGGGGGTGCCGGTCTTGAGCCGGCCCAGGGGGAAACCCCGCCGCCGGAGGCTGGTCCCCAGGCCCAGGGCGGCCTCCTCCCCCAGGCGTCCCTGGGGGGCGTCGTATTCACCGATGAAGATCTTTCCTTCCATAAAAGTCCCCGTGGCGAGGATCACCGTCCGGGCGGATATGCGCTGTCCCCGCCGGGTTACCACCCCCAGGACCCGGCGCTCTCCGGCTTCCGCGGGGAGCCCTTCGTCCCCGGCCGCCATGAGGTCCGTGACGGTGTCCATGCGGATAGCGAGCCCTTTCTGGGCCTCCACCGCCCGCCGGGCCGCGGCCTGGTACGCCCACTTATCCGCCTGGGCCCGGGGCGCCTGTACCGCGGGACCCCGGGACCGGTTGAGGACCCGGTACTGGATCATCACCGCGTCGATGAGCTTTCCCATCTCCCCCCCCAGGGCATCCACCTCCCGGACCAGGTTCCCCTTGGAAAGCCCCCCCACCGCGGGGTTGCAGGAGAGGGCCCCGATCCGGTCGGGGTTCTGGGTGATGAGGAGGGTGGAAAAGCCCAGCCGGGCCGCCGCCAGGGATGCCTCAATGCCGGCGTGCCCCCCCCCGACCACAATGCAGTCGTAATCCATCCTATTTCCCCACACAGAAGCGGCTGAACATGGCTTCCAGGATATCCGCGGTGGAGACTTCCCCGGTGATCTCCCCCAGGGCGTTGACCGCGTCCCGGAGGAGGGGAGCGACAAGGTCCAGGGGTTCGGCCCGGTCCGAGAGGTCCAGGGCTTCCTCCAGGCTTGCCACGGCCCGGTCGACGAGTTCCTTCTGCCGCGGCGAGCCGAGGCCCGCGGAGGCCCCGGCTTCCGCCGTGCCGAAATCCGCTTCCAGGGCGGCAACCATAGCCGCGATCAGCTCCGGAATCCCTTCCCCGGTCTTCGCGCTCAGGGCCAGGAGGGAAGAATCCGGGGGCGGGGGGAAGCGGTCGGCTTTATTCCACATGGTAAGCACCGCCGCCTCCCTGTGAGGACGGGGGGTGCGTGCGGACCTTTGGTCCGGGCAGAACCCCCGCTTCATCACTTCCTCCTCAAAACCGGCGGAAGGGTCGATGACGTAGAGGATGAGGTCCGCCTGGGCCAGGAGTTCCCGGGTGCGGGCAATGCCGAGCCGTTCCACCGGGTCCTGTGCGTCATGGAGCCCCGCGGTGTCCACCAGCCGCAGGGGGATGCCCTCCAGGGAAATCCAGGCCTCGATCCAGTCCCGGGTCGTGCCGGGGATCTCGGTAACGATGGCCCGGTCCTCTTTGAGCAGGCGGTTGAACAGGCTGGACTTCCCCGCGTTGGGCCGCCCGGCAATGACCGCCAGGGCCCCCTCCCGGTAGAGCTTCTCCAGCCGGTAGCTTGCGGCCAGGGTCCTGAGCCGGCCCAGGGCCTCCTCCGCCCGGGCCCGCTGGGGCAGCCGCCCCGCCGCCTCGTCCCCGTCCTCCCCGCCGGGGGATACCTCGTCCTCGGAATAGTCCAGGAAAAGCTCGGCCCCCGCCAGAACCTGCACGAGGAGGGCGTTGATCCCCCGGATCTCCTGCTCCAGCGCCCCGGAAAGGCGTCCCAGGGCCCGATCCCGGGACCGGCCGGTTTTGGCAAAGACCAGTTCCATCACCGATTCCGCCCGGGTAAGGTCGAGTTTTCCGTTCATAAAGGCCCGGAAGCTGAACTCCCCGGGCAGGGCGTCCCGGAAGCCCGCGTCCCGGAGCGCCCCCAGCACGCCCCGGATCACGGCGCTTCCCCCATGGCAGGCGATCTCCGCCCCCTCCTCCCCGGTAAAGCTCCGGGGGGCCCGGAACACCGAAACCATGACCTGGTCCAGCCGCTCCCCCCCGGGGCCGGTGATCCAGCCGTAGACAACGGTATTCCCCGGAGCGCGGCGCAAAGCCCCCGGCCGGGAAAACACCGCGGCCAGCCGGTCCACCGCGTCTTTGCCGGAGGTCCTGATGAGGGCCAGGGCGCTTTCCCCCGGAGGGGTGGCCAGGGCGGCGATAGGGCTGTCGTCTCCGTAAGCAGGGCTCATGGGGGAAATAGTACCGGGAATGTACGCCTCTTGCCTAGGTCAGCGGGGATACCCCCGGACTGGGTCCTCCCGGCACGGGCCGGCATGGGGGGGGGATCAGCCGGGGGGTCCTGGCGGCTGGGAACACATGGGGCCCCCCAAGGGTCCCCCCCATGTGTTCCCACCGCCACCCCCCTACGCCGTTTCTCCCCCCATGCCGGCCCGTGCCGGCTTTTCCGTCGGGGGGTATCCCCGCTTTTGCCGCGTGGGGGCGGGTACAGAGCCGGATGAGGCTGCCGTGGCCGG
>JAITRV010000187.1 GCA_031288215.1 Spirochaetaceae bacterium
AATCAAATTCGCCATGGGGAGCTGGAACCGTCCGGCTGAGAGCAAGCAGAATGGAGCTTGGTACCCTTGAACCTGATCCGGATAATGCCGGCGGAGGGAAATCAAAACGGACGTCAATCCGCCGGGGTTTCCCGGGCGGATTTTTTTTTCGATTCCGTTTTTGACGAAGGAGATGTATATGGAACAAACGAAACAGCCGGAGGCAAGCCTGGCGATCCAGGTCCTGCCCAAGGCAGCCGGCGGGGACGAGGTGCTCCGCATCGTGGACGCGGTGATTGCCTACCTGAAAAGTACGGGCCTCCCGGTCTTTGTGGGGCCCTTCGAGACCGCGGTGGAAGGGGACTTCGACCGGCTCTGGGAGATTGCCGGGGAATGCCAGCGGATCTGCCTGCGGGAGGGGGCCGAGTCCGTATCCGCCGCTATCAAGACGGCCTACAAGCCCCAGGGCGGGGTGTGGTCCATCGAGAAGAAGGTTGCCCATCATGGCTAGAAGCCTGGCGCGCTTGTGGCCGTCCTGGGCGGCCATAGGCGTCCTGATCCTGGTCTGGCAGGCTGCCTTCTCCGCGGGGCTCCTTCCCCCCTATATGCTGCCGGGCCCCTTCCGGGTGGCGGCGGCCTTTGTCCGGGATTTCCCCCTCCTCATGGGGCACCTGGGCCGCACCCTTTTCGAGGCCCTCTCGGGGCTGCTCCTCTCGGTGGCCGCGGCCCTGCTGCTGGCCACCCTCATGGACGCCAGCCGCTTCCTGAAACGCGCGGTGAGCCCGGTGCTGCTGTTGACCCAGACCATCCCGGTCATTGCCCTGGCCCCCCTGCTGGTCCTCTGGATGGGGTACGGCGCGGCCCCCAAGGTGACGCTGGTCTTTCTGACCTGCTTTTTCCCCCTGACCATCGGCCTTTTGGGGGGCTTTGCCCAGGCGGATAGTGACGCCGTCCGGCTCCTCCAATCCATGGGGGCGAACCGCCTCCGGATATACCGGTATATCAAGCTGCCCGGGGCCCTGGGGGAATTTTTCTCCGGCCTCCGGATTGCCGGCGCCTATTCCGTGATCGGCGCGGTGATCGCCGAATGGCTCGGGGGCGAGGCGGGCCTGGGGGTCTACATGACCCGGGTACGGAAGTCCTATTCCTTTGACCGGATGTTCGCGGTGATCCTCCTGGTGGCGGTCCTCTCCCTGGCCCTGATGAAACTGGTGGGCATCTTGGAGGGGGCGCTTATGCCCTGGGAAAGGGCGCGTAACAAGGAGGGGTTACGAGTGAGGCGTTAGGAGTTGGGAGTTAGGAGTTGGGGAGTTGATAGGGAAGTATTGCGGTGTGTATTACACGGTATTACAGAGAGTATTACACGGAGTTTTATATGAAATATATGAAGAACATGGTTTTTGCGGGGGCGCTGCTGGGCGCGGCCCTTCTGGCGGGCTGCCGGGGGCGGGAACAGGGGGGCGGACAGATCCGGGTGGTTCCGGAGTGGACGCCGAACACCAACCATACGGGGCTGTATACCGCCCTGGAAAAGGGCTATTTTGCCGAAGCGGGGCTGGAGGTGGAGATCCGCCAGCCGCCGGAGGACGGTGCCCTGGTGCTCCTGGCCGCGGGGGACGCCGAGTTCGCGGTGAGCGTCCAGGAATCCCTGGGGCCGGCCCTGGCCCAGGATCTGCCGGTTCAGGCGGTGGCGGCCATCATCAGCCATAACACCAGCGGCATCATGTCCCTGGCCTCCGGCGGCATCAAGCGCCCCCGGGACCTGGCGGGGAGGCGCTTCGCCTCCTGGGAGACACCCCTGGTAACGGCGGTGATCCGGAATATCGTCGAAGGGGACGGGGGGGATTTCTCCCAGGTCAGGATGATCCCCAACGCCGCCACGGACGCCTTTTCCGCCCTGGAAACCGACGTGGACGCCATCTGGATCTACTACGCCTGGGACGGCATCGCCGCGGAGATCCGCAACCTGGAGATCGGCTACCTGGACTTCGGGAAGATCAATCCGGTTTTCGACTTCTACACCCCCATCCTGGTTACCAACCGGGACTATGCCGCGGACCATCCCGCGGAGGTAAAACAATTCCTCGCGGCCCTGAGCCGGGGCTACGGCTTTGCCATGGAAGCTCCCGCGGAGGCCGCCGAAATCCTCCTGAAGCACGCCCCGGAACTTGACCGGGAACTGGTCCTCCGCAGCCAGGAATACCTGGCCGGCCAATACCAGGCGGACGCCCCCCGGTGGGGGGAGATCGACGGCGGGCGCTGGGACCGCTTCTACGGCTGGATGTTTGAACAGGGCATCCTGGAACGGGATATCCGGGGGCAGGGCTTCACCAATGAGTACCTCCCCTAAACGAGCGGAGGCCGGCGGGGTCAGGGGAAGCCGCCCCGCTGTAGAAAACGGCCCTGCCAAAGAAAACGGCCCCGCCAAGGAAAACGGCCCTGCCAAGGAAAACGGCCCCGCCGTCGTCTTTTCCTGCCGGGGGATCACCAAGCGCTACGAGGGGCTCCCGGTGGTTCAGGACATCAGCCTGGAACTGCCCCGGGGGGGCTTCATCTCCCTCCTGGGCCCCTCCGGGGTGGGCAAGACCACCCTGTTCAACGTCCTCGCCGGGGTGGACCGCCCCGACGGGGGCAGGGTGTTCCTCGACGGGGGGGACATCACCGGCATATCCGGCAGGGTAAGCTATATGCTCCAGAAGGACCTCCTCCTGGAGTACCGCACCGTGCTGGACAACGTGATCCTCCCCCTGCTCATCCGGGGGACGCCCCGGCGGGAAGCCCGACGGCAGGCTTCGGCCCTCTTTCCCCCCTTCGGCCTGGAGGGCTGCGAGGCCAAATACCCCCGCCAGCTTTCCGGGGGGATGCGCCAGCGGGCCGCCCTCCTGCGGACCTGCATGACCGACAACGCCGTGATCCTCCTGGACGAACCCTTCTCCGCCCTGGACGCCATTACCCGAATCAGGATGCGGCAATGGTATCAGGGCATCGCCGGCGATCTGGGGCTTTCCACCCTCTTTATCACCCACGACATGGACGAGGCGGTTACCCTCTCGGACCGGGTCTACATTTTGAAGGGCAAACCCGGCGAAATAACCCACACCATCGACATCCTTCCCCCCCGGCCCCGGAGCAGGGACTTCTCCACCTCGGCGGCCTTCTCCGCCGCGAAGAAGCGCATCCTGGAAGCCATCGACCTCTAGGTGCCAGGCACCTTTTTGAGAAGCAAATAGCAGGCAGCAGTTAGTTGGATCAAAAGTCCGCACTTTCTTCTGTCGCGTCCTGCTATTTGTTACCTGTTACTTGCTAGTGCCTTGAGCAGGGCCCCTTCCAGGCCGGCGAGCGCGGGGGAGCCGTAGGTCCGGTCCTTCCGGGGGAGGCTGACGGTCTCGTCCAGGATGATGCCCCCCGGCGGCTGGGCCAGGACCAGGACCCGCTCCCCCAGGTAGAGGGCCTCCCGGGGATCGTGGGTGACCATCACGGCCCGGCGCTGCCGGCGGCGGAGGAGTTCGAGGAGCAGGTCCATGAGTTCCAGCCGGAGGGGGATGTCCAGGGACTGGAAGGGCTCGTCCAGGAGGATCAGGGGGGCGCCGTAGGCGAAGGCCCGGGCCATGGAGACCCGCTGCTGCTGGCCGCCGGAGAGTTCCCCGGGATAGGCGCGGAGCTTGTCGTCCAGGGAAACCAGGCTGAGGAAATGGCGGGCCCGGCTTTCCGCTTCTTTCTTCCCCAGGGTACGGTTCAGGGGGAGGGTGACGTTTTCCAGAACCCGGTACCAGGGAAGCAGCCGCGGCTCCTGGAAAACGAAGGCCGCCGCCCCCGGAGGCCCCAGCAGCGGGGGCGCGGGGGGAGCGGGCAGGAGGCCCGCCATGAGACGGAGCAGCGTGGTCTTGCCGCAGCCCGAAGGGCCCAGGATCACCGTGGGGTTCTCCTCCCCCAGGGTCAGGGAGAGGTCCCGGAAAAGGGGTTTTTCGGTGAAGCCGAAACAGAGGCCCTGGAGGACGAGGGGGGAAAGGCTCATCGCTTTTCCCCCCGGCCCCGCAAGAGTCCCCGGCCTCCCCGGTCCCGCCGCCGGTAGAGGGAAAGGGCGAGGCTCAGGAGGGCCTGGGAAAGGGCCGCGGCGGCAACCGTGGCGGCGGTCCAGGCGAAAAGCTCGCCGGTTTCAAAGAGGGCCTTGGCCTGCTGCATCCCCGTGCCCAGGGCCCGCAGGGGCTGGACCAGGACCTCCGCGGCCACCACCACTTTCCAGCAGAGGGAAAGGGAACTCCGCAGCCCTCCCAGGATGAAGGGCATTACCGAGGGGATGTAGAGCCGTCTCAGGGTTTCCCCCGGACTGAGGCCGTAGACCCGGAAAAGTTCCCGCAGGCCGCCGTCCACCCGGCCCACCCCCTCCTGGGTATTGGCGGCCATCACCGGAAAAACCATGAGGAAGGCGGAAAACACCGTGGTCTGTTCCGGGCCGAGCCAGAGGAAAAGGATGAGGATCACCGCCATCACCGGGGTGGCGGCGATGACCGAAAAGAGGGGGGAGAGGAAGGCCCGGACCCGCCGGTCGATCCCCGCGGCGATCCCCGCCGCAACTCCCAGGGGCACGGAGATGAGGATCCCCCGGATCACCCGGAAGAAACTCTCCCCCAGGGCCCGCAGGAACCGCTCCGTGCCCGCCAGGGCGATGAGCCGCCGCGCCACCGGCAGGGGGCCGGGGAGGAGGAGGGCGCTTCCCATCATCCGGGCCGCGCCTTCCCAGAGGAGGAGGAGGGCGAGGATCCCCAAAAAGCCGAAGAGGGGGGACTCCCCCGCGCCCTGAGCCCCCCGGGGCTTCCGCTTTCCGCTTCCCGGCGTCATGTTCCCGCCGACAGCATCCTTCAAGCCTCGGTTTCCCTCAAGCCTCAGTTAAGGTAGAAACTGTCCGGCGGAAGGGAACCGCCGATGGATTCGGGGGCAAATTCCAGGAAGACCTTGAAGAGGGCTTCCAGAGACGGCCGCCCTTCCCGGGCGGGGGTATACACGTAGTTGCTCCGGGGGACCGCGGCGCTTATCACCGGCGCCCGGAGGCCCCAGGCGTGTTTTTCCACCAGGGCGCCTGCTTCGGCGGGGTTGGCCACCACCCAGTGAATGGAATCGCGGATTTCGTCCAGGATCGTCCTCAGCGCATCGGCATGGGTTTGGGCGAAATCGGCGTTCACCACCAGCACCGTCATGGGGTAATTCCCGCTGCCCCCGGCCCGGATCCACTCGGCCTGGACATCCGCCACATCCCGGAGGGCGCTATTCCCCGCCCGGGCCATGGAGGCGAAGGGTTCCGGGAGGAGCGCCGTGGAGACCCGGCCGGCGATCAAGGACTGGGCTATTTCGGGATAAGCCAGGGCATAGCCCAACCGGAGGTCCCGGTCGGGGTTGATGCCCCGGGAGATGAGGATCCGGCGGAACACGAAGTCCGGGGTGGCCCCCTGGCCGGTAACCTCCACGGTTTTGCCCCGGAGGTCCTCGATTTTCTGTATGCTGTTGTCCGAGGTGAGGAGGCTGAGCATCCCCAGGCCCGTTATCGCCGCGATCTGAACCGGCTTTCCCCCGGAGGCGATTTTGGCCGCCACATTGGCGGGGAGGATGCCGATCTTGGCTTCCCCGGAGATGAACCGGGCCGCGATGAGATCCGCCTGGGTCAGGGCCTCCATGGTGATCTCCATGCCGGGAATCCGCGGGGGCGTCTCAAAGAGCCGGATCATGCCGACTCCCGTGGGGCCCCGGATGGCGTATACGGTGACGGGGATCGGCTCCGCCGAGGGAGGAGGAGGGGCGTCTTTTCCGGGCGCCCCATACACCGAGAGAAATCCGGTAGATATACCGAATACACAGAAAAGCGCGAGCTTTTTCAACGATTTTTTCATAATAATGCTCCTTTCCCCCCGAAGGGGATTCCTCTCCTTTTTATCATTCCTCCTTGTTCTTCTTAAAATCTTATGAAGAAGAGGATCTTTATAATAATGAGGATATAAAAATAACGGGCCCTGTTCAAGGGGCGGCATTGACCCTTCGCTCATTCCTCATGGGTATAGGGGGATGCAGGTACGCTTGCCATATTCCTTGACATGAATGATCCGGTTTTCGATGTGGTAGAGGTTCCGGATCGCTTCCTCGGTTACGACCTCCTGTCCCGGCCCCGCCCGGTGGGGGCCGTCTTTGGAGAGCATGATGACCTTGCAATCCGGCAGGAATCCGTGGTCGGGAACGTGGGTGGTCATCACCAGGGTCTTTTTCAGGTCCCGCGCCAATGCGCAGATAGAGGTGAGGACCCTGGCCTGGTTACCGAAATCCAGGTTCGCCGTGGGCTCGTCCAGGACCAGCATCGCCGTCTCTTGGGCTATTGCCCGGGCAAGCAGGGTCAACTGGCGTTCCCCCCCGCTGATACGGGTATACCGGGCCCCGCGTAAATGCCCAATCCCCAGAAGCGAGAGGGCCCCGTCCACGGCGGCGCGATCCTCGGCCCGCATACGCCCTATGAGGGACTGGTGGGGATTTCGCCCCATGGCAACCACCTCCTCAACCAGGAAGGGGAAGGGCGGCTCATGGCTTTGCGGCACATAGGCGATCCGTTTTGCCAGTTCCTTATGCCGCCACCGGTGCAGGTCCTTCCCGTCAAAGAGGACGCGGCCGCCCAGGGGCTTCAACAAGCCCAAAAAGGTCTTGAAAAGGGTGGTCTTTCCCACGCCGTTTGGCCCCAGAACGCACCACAGTTCCCCGGCGTCTACGTTCAGCGTGACGTTCCTCACGACGGCTCCCTGGTACCCGCAACTGAGGTCCTGAATTTCCATACGCATGGTTTACCACTCCTTTTCGCCCGTCATGAGGAGATATATAAAGAAGGGAACCCCCGCGAGGGCGGTTACGATCCCCAGGGGGATTTCGACGACAAACAGGGATCGGCACAAATCGTCCATAAGGAGCAAATAAAGGCCCCCCAGGAGAAAGGAGCCGGGGATGAGATACCGGAAATTAGGCCCCAGGATCATGCGGGTCAGATGGGGGATTACCAGGCCCACCCAGCCGATCATGCCGCTGATGGAAACCGAAAACGCCGTCAATACCGTCGCGGCGGTCACGATCAGGGCCTGGAGCAGTTTGGTATTGACCCCCAGGGTATGGGCTTCTTCCTCCCCGAGGGATAAGATATTGATCTGGCCGCTGAGGATAATCAGGGCGCCGGCAGAAACCGCGAAGGGGAAGGCCATGACGAGGACGTCCACATAGCCCGCTTTGGTCAGGCTTCCCATGAGCCAAAAGGTAATCTCCGGCAATTTTTGTTCAGTATCCGCCGCGTAACGTACCAGGGAAAGCAGGGACTGGAAAAGGCTGCCCACGAGGATCCCCGCGAGGATGAGCAGAAAGGAGGTTTTGCTTCCCCTGCCCAGCTTGGTTCCGAGGAGCCAGGTAAAGAGGACCGCCGCCAGGCCGAATACAAAGGCGGTGGATTTCACCGCCGCCATGGGGAAGGAAAAAAGGATGGCCAGGGCCGCTCCCAAGCCCGCGCCGGCGGAAGAACCCAAAAGGTCCGGCGATACCAGGGGGTTTTTGAACATCCCCTGGTACGCGGCCCCCGAGATGGAAAGCCCTCCCCCGACGAGGAGGGCGGCAAAAATCCGCGGCAGCCGCACCTGGTACATAATCTGGGAGATCTGCCGTTCCACCGGCTGTCCCAGGAGGGCGCGGACGAGGTCCCCCAGGGTGATGGGATAACGCCCCACCATCAGGGAGGCGCATACCCCGGCAAAGGTAAGCGCCGCCAGCACCACGAGCCTGAACATGAGGTTGCGATGACGAGTGCCGGTTTTCCCCATGGCCGACGCCCCGCTATTCCCGTAGGGCGTTCTTCAGAATGGAGGCCACATCCGCATCGTTAATATCGACATGATAGAACATCTTATAGAAGGCCTTTGTTTCCGCCTTGATGTCGTAATCCACCAATTCCGGGTAGAGGAGGGCCTGTACCCACTTGATGCCGATCACCGTATTGACCGACGGCGGCCGGTCGAACCAGTTCTGGGGCTCAATGGGCGTCGGGAATACCAGCTTGTTCCTCACCGCCTTGATCCCCGCCCATTTGGGGTCCGTCAGAATGGTATGATAGCTGCCGGTGTCCGCGCCGTTGTCAATGCAGGCGATGATGAGGTCCGGGTCCCAGAGGATAACTTGCTCTATGGAGACGGCGGTACGCCCATAACCCGGGGTAATTTGCGCCTGCGCCACATTGATGCCGCCGCAGATGTCAATGAGCCGCGAATGCCAGGAGCCCGAGGGGTCCGTATGCAAGCCGTCGGCTTCCTCCGCGTAATACACCCGAATCTTTTGACGCTCCGGTATCTTCGCCGTAATATCGGCGGCGTGCTTCAGCACCGCTTCGGTATAGACGGCCAGTTCTTCACCCCGTTTCTCGTTGCCGAGAATCTTGCCAAGAAAGCGGTAGGTTTCCGCCAGGCCCATAATATCCTCGCTTTCCGCCAGGACCACCGGAATCCCGAGCTGCCGCTGTAACTGCTCCGCCGAGTCGATGCTCGCCCGGTCAACTCCCGTGGACAGCACGAAATCCGGCGCCGCCTTGATGATTTCTTCGATGTTCCCCTGATTCCCCCGTCCGTACCAGCCGCCGAGGTTCGGCAGGTTCCGGTAGTATTCGGTGGCGTATTTCGTCTGGGACGGCGCCAATTCCCAATTCGTACCTGCCACCAGGGTATCATCAAAGGTATACATCAGCATGGTCCCCACCGGATTGCTCGAATAGACGCTCCTGATTTTGGAGGGAAGCGTGACGTTCCTGCCGGCCATGTCCGTGATGACGAGGCTCTCGGCCGCGGCCGCCCCCGGATTGTCTTTTCTGCCAACGGCATTGAGAGAAAACCCGTTCAGAAGGAAGAGCGCGCCCATCAAAACCCATAGTATGGTCCTTTTCATCTTAATACTCCTTTTCATCCGCAATTTCATCCAAAAATTCATCAAATATTGAGCGTATAATACAATAAAACAAGACGCA
>JAITRV010000262.1 GCA_031288215.1 Spirochaetaceae bacterium
GTCTTTTCGATGGGAGGGCACAGAACGGCCTGGGCCGCCGGAATGTCCGGGTAGAGCCCCGCGGCCACCGCGGCGAACATGGCGGCCCCCAGGGCCACGGACTGATCGTTGGCGGGGACCTTGATGGGCATGTTGAGGACATCCGCCAGGATCTGCATCACCAGGGACGATTTCCGGGCCACCCCGCCGATGCCGATTATTTCGTTGATGGCCACCCCCTGTTCCCGGAACCGTTCCACAATGGCCCGGGCCCCAAAGGCGGTGGCCTCCACCAGGGCCCGGTAGAACCGGACCGCGTCGGTCCCCAGGTTCAGGCCCGTTACCGCCCCCTTGAGAAGCTGATTGGCGTCCGGGGTCCGCCGGCCGTTGAGCCAGTCCAGGGCCGTAAGCCCCGTCTGCCGGGGATCCAGCTTTTCCGCCGCATCTTCCAGGAGGGGTATCAATTTTTTGGAGATCCCCCCGGCGACCTGTTTTTTCAGATCCTCCCCCAGGTCCAGGGCCGGCAATACCTGTTCCAGGGGCCACATCAGGATATTCTTGAACCAGGCGTAGACATCCCCAAAGGAACTCTGACCCGCCTCGTAGCCTATCATCCCCGGTACCACGGAGCCTTCCACCTGGCCGCAGATTCCCCTGACCGGGACTTCAGCGGTCTCCGGTATGGGGCCCACGATCACGTCGCAGGTGGAGGTCCCCATGACCCGCACCAGGACCCCCTCCTTAACGCCGCCCCCCACGGCCCCCATGTGGGCGTCGTAGGCCCCCACAGCCACGGGGATCCCCGCCGGCAGGCCCAGGCGCCGGGCCCATTCTTCGGTTAAGGAACCCGCGGGGGTATCGCTGGTGTAGGTCTCCGTCCCCAGGGTTTCCCGGATGCCCGCGAGCCGGGGATCGAACAGGCGCAGAAAATCCTTTGAGGGATACCCCCCCTCAAAGGACCGGTGGAACATGGCCTTGTGCCCCATGGCGCAGCGGCTCCGCTTGATACGGGCCAGGTCCTTAACGCCGGTGAGGAAGGCGGTCATCCAATCGCAGTGTTCCACAAAGGAACGGGCCGCCCCGGCCACGGCCTGGTCTTCCGTTATGACATGCAGCGCCTTCGCCCAGAACCACTCCGCCGAATAGACGCCCCCCTCGTAGCGGGTATAATCGGTCCCCCCCCAGGTCTTCGCGGTCCGGCTTATTTTTTCCGCCTCGGCCACGGCGCTGTGGTCCTTCCATAACACGAACATGGCGTTGGGGTTTTCCGCGAATTCCTTTTTCAGGGCCAGGGGGGTCCCCTCTCCGTCCACCGCGCAGGGGGTGGAACCGGTGGTGTCGATGGCGATACCCCGGACCTTCGCCGCCAGGGCCTCCTTGCCCGCCAGGGCTTCCCGCGCCGTTTCCTCAAGGACGTCGATATAATCCTGGGGATGCTGGCGGAAACGGTTTGCCGCCGGATCGCAGTACAGGCCCCGGGTCCAGCGGGGATAGTTCCGCACCGAAACCCCCGCCGTTTCCCCGGTAACGGCGTCGATCAGCACGGCCCGGGCGGAATCGGAACCGTAATCAAGACCCAGAACATAATGTTCACCCGGAAGCCGGGCTTCTTTTTCCGAACTCATCTGGCTCTCCTTCTTTTTGGATACGGATCGTACTGAAAAATTCGCGTGAATGATGGTGTTAATCCCCAAGGCTAAAACTGTGGGAAAAGTCCCCGGCGGCTCTGCGTGTTCGTTCACACAACAGCTACGGAGATATGATATACCCGGAATTCACGGCTGTCAACAAAAATATTGACACCAAAAATCTTGTCGCTTTATGCCGCGGAAAGGAATGAAGCACAGGGAGGCAGCTTTGTTCCATCGAGTCCGCGTTAATTCACGGGCCGGGACATTTCCCGGCCCGCAGGCTCAGTAGCCGATCATCGGTATGCTCTTGGGCAGGGTATCGTAGGGCGGGACTTCCCCGTTTTTCACCCGGTACAGCACACGGGCGGTCTCCCGGGCCATGTCAAACAGCTCCCGGTGGGACCGCATGCAGACATCCATCATCCCAATCTGGTAGTTTTCCCCGTCACTATCAGGATCGGCAGGTCCACCCCGGCGTCCTTCACAAAATCCATGTCCGCCGTGGGATCAAACGAATAACAGTTTATCGAAAACACGTCGAAATGTTCCCAGCCGGACATCATAAGCAGGTTATCCGCCAGGGATCGTCTTTCCAGGTTTCCAGCGTTGCGGCGTACTTTTCCGCATTGCGCTTATATTCCGGGGAAAGCACGTCGGGAAAATCCCGGAAGATCAGGGTTTCCGTCACCGGGAAGCCGGGAATCTCCCGCACATAGGGAATCTTTTCGGACCCTTCCGTCCCCAGGCGGAAACTGCCGAAATTCCCCTGGGAGTTGATCCCGTGGCTGACCAGCGTGTGGCAGGTGATCTCCTCCCACTTGGCTTTCCACTGATCGCCGTAGACCTTGTACATATTGGCGGCCTGAAAGTTAAACAGCTTATACGAATAGGGGG
>JAITRV010000002.1 GCA_031288215.1 Spirochaetaceae bacterium
GGGTTTCATTCCCGGAGGGGGTTCCATAGCCTCCAAAGGGGGATTCATAGGCCCCGAAGGGGGGTTCAGTGCGGGGAGCGCAGCTCCGGGAATGGAAAGCCAGATCGTCAATTCCACCCTGAGCCCCGGCCGCTATCCGGCCATCACGGTACAACAGGGTATCCCGGTCAAGTGGACGATCAACGCCCCGGCGGGCAGCATCAACGGCTGTAACAACCGCATGTTCATCCGGGAATACGGAATCGAACACCGCTTCAAAACCGGGGAAAACCTCATCGAGTTTATCCCCGAACGGACCGGCCGCTTCACCTACTCCTGCTGGATGGGGATGATCCGCAGTTCCATCACCGTAACGGAGGCCGGGACGGCCGCACGGGAAGGCCCTCCGGGGCCCGCTTCCGCAGAGACACCCCCTCCGGGTGTACCCGCAGGAGTGACGATCCCGGTGGAGAGCGTTGCCCTCGCGGAAATTCAGGAGGAGGGCTATCAGCGGGTAGATATCGCGCTTCGGGACGAGGGCCTGGAACCGGCGGTCATCGTGGTCCAGCGGGGGATTCCGGCGCTCTGGATCGTCCGCAACGATTCCCTTGATCCGGGGAACCGCAGCCTCATCTTCCCCGCCTATTCCACCCGGCTGGAGATGAAGCAGGGGGACAATGTTATTGAACTCTTACCCCTTGAGGACTTCGATTTTTCCACCGCCGATTACGTGTTCTACGGGTATGTAAAGGTGGTCGCGGATCTCAAGGAGGCGGATATGGAGGCGATAAAGGCGGAGGTCTCCGAATTTGAACCTCTGATATACCCGGAATTTTGAAAGCCTCCGCGGGGGCGCGGTGCCACCAGGAACGGCGGATTTTTTCCGCCGAACATATTTTTGACACATTTCTTTGGTACGGTGTTTTGGTAACGTGTGTTACAGAGAAGTAATTTTATAGAGAAGTATGAAGTAATGGAGGAGATGCACGATGGAAAACCTCATCGCCCTTGCGGCGGCCCTCGTTCTTTTGGGCGGCATCCTGTGGATTGCCGGACGGTTTGTGAAGCCCGTGAAAGGCCCCTTGCCCGATTGTTGCGGCGGCAGGGGAAACCGGGATCCCCGCAAGCTAAAGGTTCCATGACCCGGTATATTCAAAACAGGCTGCTCAGGGCTGTCGAAAAAAATTACAGGAGTTTGAACGTATGAACAGGTATGGTAAGAGGCTGCTCTTGAAGATGCTTTTGCTGAAGATGATTTTATCGCTGGTTCTCTTATCGGGAGCCTCCGCGCTTTTTGCACAGAGCGGACCCCTCAATGTGGTGAAGCCCCCGGTGGCCGACCGGGATCTGGTCATCCTGATTGAGGAGGTGACGGAAAACGCGGTCTTTTATCCCGTGGACGTGGGAGGCGTGCGGCTTGAGGTGCTGGCGGTAAAGGCGCCGGATGGGACGGTCCGCACGGCCTTTAACACCTGCCAGGTCTGCTACGGGTCGGGCCGGGGCTTCTACAAACAGCAGGGGACGGTGCTGGTCTGCCAAAACTGCGGCAACCGTTTCCGCATGAGCCAGGTCGAGCGCCGTTCCGGGGGCTGCAACCCCATTCCGATTTTCCCGGCCAATAAAACGGTAACGGACACCACCATCACCATTTCCCGGGACTTCTTGAACGAAGCCCGCCTTGTTTTCGCCCGGTGGAGAAGGAGCTAGAAATGAGCAAAGAACAAATTGTATAGTATGGAGTTGTAAACACATACGGAACAAAAGCCCCTCTCCCGGGGCGAACGAGGTGAATGATGAAGAAATTGAGCGGGGCCCTTCTCGCGCTGGGGCTGTTCGTCCTGGCCGGCTGCGTTTCCACGGGAAAAACGCCCCAGGAAACCTCCTACACCCTGTACCGGGATCTGCCCTACGGCCCTCATGAGCGGAATCTGGTGGACCTCTCGATCCCCAACGGGGCTTCTCTCGGCGGCGCCCCGGAAGGAGGGACCATCCTCTGGATCCACGGCGGGATCTGGATGTACGGCGGCAAGGAAAACTGCCCGGTTTTCCTGGACGGCTTCCGGGACCGCTTCATCGTCGCCTCGATGAATCACCGGTACATTGACGAAACCACCCATATCGACGACCTCATGGAAGATGTGGCCGCCGCGCTTTCCGCGATAAAGGAATTTGCCCTGCAAAACCGAAAGGATCCGGGGAAGCTGATCATCATGGGCCACTCCTCCGGAGCGCACCTGGCGATGCTCTATGCCTACAAACACCGCGAGACGAGCCCCATACCGCCGGCCTTTTGCGTCGACATGGCAGGCCCGGCGGACCTGGGGGACATCGCCTTCCTTTACAACTTCAAGAAACTGGGCTGGGAAAAAATCTTCTACGGATTAGCCGAAAAAGCAGCGGGCCATCATATCGTCGACGGCGACATTACCGGCGAAGGGTACAGCGAAACCGGCAAACAGATTCTGGCGGCTATTTCTCCGCTCACCTTTGTGAGCGCCGATAGTCCCCCGACCATCATTGTCCACGACGCCGCGGATACCATCGTGCCCTACGCCAATTCCGCGGCCCTGAACAGCGTCTTCAACGTGTACGGCATCGACCACTATTTTATGGCCTCCTCCTCCGGCATCGGCCATGTTCTGGGGGCCAAGACGAAGAAGGGGGGCGCCCTGGCCTACAACAAAGCCCTGGAAGCCTGGCTCCTGCGGGTGATGAACGAATATATTGAGAAGTACAGTGTACAGTCCCGAGATTCGAGGGAATGAGGAGTAATCAGATGCAGCGTGAAACGTTGAGTATCGGCGGTATGACCTGCGCGGCCTGCGCGGGCAGAATCGAAAAGACCCTGCGGAAGATCGACGGGGTGATCTCCGCCACGGTAAATCTCGCCAGCGAAAAACTCTTTGTGGAGTACGCCGGCCCCAAAACCCTTACCAGCGTTAAAGAGGCGGTGGTGAAGATCGGTTACGAGGTCCTGGACAAGCCCGCGGGGGCCGCCGTAACCATCCCGGTGGGCGGCATGACCTGCGCGGCCTGTTCCGCACGGGTGGAGAAAGCCCTCCGCAAACTGGAAGGCGTCGAAACCGCCTCGGTCAACCTTGCCACGGAGAAGGCCGCGGTGGTTTACAACCCCCGCGTCCTGCGGCTTTCCGCCATCAAAGAAGCCATTGAAAAGGCGGGCTACCAGGCCCTGGAGGGATCAAAAACCGCCGACGAGGACCAGCAGCGGAAGGAACGGGCGATCCGGGTCCTCCGGACGAAATTCATCGTGGCGATCTCCTTCGCCCTCCCCCTGCTCTATATCGCGATGGCCCCCATGATGGGCGCCATCGCGCCCTTTCCCCTTCCCTTCCCCATGGCCCTGTCCCCGATGCATTTCCCCCTGCGCTACGGCCTCACGGAACTGGCCCTGGTGATCCCCATCATCATCGCGGGGAACAAATTCTATACCCTGGGTTTCAAAAACCTCCTGCATCGAAGCCCCAACATGGATTCCCTCATCGCCGTGGGAACCAGTTCGGCGGTGCTCTACAGCCTTTACAACCTCGGTGAAATCGCCCGGGGAAATTTTCACGCTGTGGACGCGCTCTACTTTGAAACCGCCGGCGTGATTATCGCGCTGATCCTGCTGGGAAAAACCCTGGAAGCCGTTTCAAAGGGCCGCACCAGCGAGGCGATCAAGAAGCTCATGGGACTGGCCCCCAAGACGGCGATCATCATCGAGAAGGGGGAAGAAAAGGAAATCCCCATCGACGAAGTTATCCCCGGGGATATTATCGTGGTAAAGCCCGGGGCGAAGATCCCCGTGGACGGCGTGGTGGTCGAAGGGCAGACCGCTGTCGACGAATCCATGCTCACCGGGGAGAGTATGCCGGTGGACAAGAAAGCCGGCGACAAGGTTTACGGCGCCACCATCAACGCTAACGGCGTGATCCGCTTCAGGGCGGAAAAGGTCGGCAGCGATACCGCGCTGGCCCAGATCATCAAACTGGTGGAAGACGCCCAAGCCTCCAAAGCGCCCATCGCGCAGCTTGCGGACATTGTGTCGGGCTATTTCGTGCCCATCGTCTGCGCCATCGCCCTGGCCGCCGGCATCGCCTGGTTCGCGGCGGCATCCGCGGGAATCGTCGCCCCGCCCATGGGCAAATCGCCGCTGGAATTCTCCCTCACCATCTTCATCTCCGTACTGGTCATCGCCTGCCCCTGCGCGCTGGGCCTGGCCACGCCCACCGCCATCATGGTGGGCACCGGCAAAGGCGCGGAACAGGGCATCCTCATCAAGGGCGGCGAAGCCCTGGAAACGGCCCACCGGATCAACACCATCGTTTTCGACAAGACCGGCACCATCACCTGCGGGAAGCCCGAAGTGACCGACGTGATTGTTGTTGAGGGGGGTGCGGGGGCTGAGCCCCCGCTTGACGGGGCCGGCATCCTCCTGCAAATCGCCGCCTCCGCCGAAACGTCCTCCGAGCATCCCCTGGGACAGGCCATCGTCCGTAGCGCCCGGCAGCGGGGGCTGGACCTTTTGAAGGCTGAGCATTTTCAGGCCCTTCCCGGCCGGGGCATCGAGGTGGCGCTTGCCGGCAATGACGGGGACAAACCCCGCGGTGTTTTAGTCGGGAACCGGAAACTCATGGAGGAACGGAACATTTCCCTCGCGGCCCTGGAAGCGGAAAGCGACCGGCTGGCGGAGGAGGGGAAGACCCCGATGTACGCCGCCCTGGACCGGGGCGCGGGGATGCGGCTCGCGGGGATCGTGGCGGTGGCGGACGTGCTGAAACCGAGCAGCCGGGAGGCCATCGAAAGCCTTCACCGGATGGGCATCGAAGTCGCCATGATCACCGGGGACAACCGGAAGACCGCCGCGGCCATTGCCCGCCAGGTGGGGATCGACCGGGTCCTGTCGGAGGTCCTGCCCCAGGACAAGGCCGCGGAAATAAAGAAGCTGCAGGAAGCGGGTGCGGGCGGAGAAAAGCGGCGCTTTGTCGCCATGATAGGGGACGGCATCAACGACGCCCCGGCCCTGGTCCAGGCGGACATCGGCATCGCCATCGGCAGCGGTACCGACGTGGCCATGGAGAGCGCCGACATGGTGCTGATGCACAGCGATCTGATGGACGTTCCCACCGCCATCGACTTGAGCAAGCGCACGATTCGCACCATCAAGCAGAACCTGTTCTGGGCCTTCGGTTACAACACCCTGGGTATCCCCATCGCCGCCGGCATCCTGTACCTTTTCGGCGGCCCCCTGCTCAACCCGATCTTCGCCGCCGCCGCCATGAGCATGAGTTCCGTATCGGTGCTGACCAATGCCCTGCGGCTTAAACGTTTCAAAGCGCATCGACGGCAGGATCTTCACCAGGATTCCGGCGGA
>JAITRV010000026.1 GCA_031288215.1 Spirochaetaceae bacterium
GTGTTTGAGCTATGTAATATTGACGGGACTTGGGTTAAGGCAAAGTGAGGGGATATGGGGCCGGTTTACGGGGTGGCTGCGGGAAGTGAGGACGGCATATCCTTCGATATGGGTAACGAAACAGGTTGTATCCGAGGAATATCAACGATTTTTGCCTAAATTGAAGGGGTTAAGGGTGTTTGGGAACATCATCAAGTTCATGAGAACTGATGCTTTTCTCTATAAAACCGCCTAGTCTTTTGCGACTCACAAGTATACCACATCTCATTAATAATTACAAGTTATTTTATTACAGCTCCTAAAGTCCACGGTCTGTCCGCAAAGTAATCGACTTTGTGGACAGACACTAAGCAGAGTTGTTTGAGCTTGTTCCAAAAGCTGAAGTTTTGGAACAGCCTCGTTTGATAAATCAGTTATCGAACAAATTCCTTATAAAAACCAGTATAGCGGTAGTATGGCGAAGGCCGCCCCTTCCTTTACAAAGGACGGCGCTTCCTGTATCCATAATGTTACGGAGACAACCAGCATGAACTATCAATACTGGAATTCGGAACTGGAAACAATGCCCCGCCCCGCCCTGGAAGCCCTGCAGCTTAACAGGCTTAAAGAGGCCGTCGGCTGGGCCCTGCGGACGAGCTTTTACCGGGAACGGCTGGGCAAGGCGGGCATCGGGAGCCCCGATGACATAAAAAGCCTGGCGGACCTGCGGCGTATCCCCTACACCACCAAACAGGACCTGCGGGACGGGTTCCCCTACGGTTTTTTGAGCATCCCCAGGGAGGAGGTGGTGCGGCTCCACGCCTCCAGCGGGACAACCGGCGTCCCCACCACCATCTACTTTAACCGGGACGACATAAAACGCTGGACGGACAACGTGGCCCGCTGTATCTACGGCACGGGCTGCAACAGCGCCGATGTGTTCCAGAACATGATAAATTACGGCCTCTTTACCGGGGGCCTGGGTTTCCACGCCGGCGGGGAAGAAGTGGGAATGTTGGTGATCCCCTCCGGCGCCGGCAACACCACCCGGCAGTTCAGGCTGATGCAGGACTTCGGCACCACCGTGGTCCACGCTACCCCCAGCTTTCTGCTCCACGTGGAGGCCAGGATGAGGGAAGAAGGGGTCAGCCGGGAGAGCATCAAACTCCGCAAAGCCTTTGCCGGGGCGGAACCCTATTCGGAGGATACCCGCCGGCGTATCGAGGCGCTCCTCCATATCGACGTGTACAATTCCTACGGCCTGTCGGAGATGAACGGCCCCGGGGTGGCCTTTGAGTGCCAGGCCAAAAACGGCCTCCACCTGTGGGAGGACCGCTACATCGGGGAGATCATCGATCCCGACACGCTGGAGCCCGCGCCGGAAGGCGAGACCGGGGAACTGGTCCTTACCTGCCTCTGCCGGGAGGCCACGCCGATTCTGCGTTACCGTACCCGGGACCTTTCAAGTTTCTACACCGGCGTCTGCCCCTGCGGCCGTACCCACCGCCGGCTCCGCCGGATCACCGGCCGTACCGATGACATGCTGATCATCAACGGGGTAAACGTCTTCCCCAGCCAGATAGAAGAAGTAGTCATGTCCATGAAGGAGGTGGGGAACAACTACCTTATCGTGGTGGAAAAAGAAGGGGTCCTGGACCGGCTTACCGTTAAGGTGGAGGTGGGACCGGATATTTTCATGGATGACACCCGGCCTCTCAATGCCCTGCGGGACAAGATCCGTTCGACCATCCAGGCTTCCATAACGATCAACCCCCGGGTGGAACTCCATGAGGGCGGGAGCCTCCCCGTATCGGAGGGCAAGGCCAAGCGGGTCATCGACAACCGGCCAAAGGATATTTAAACGCAGTCAACTTGTACATGGTCCACAGATTACACCGGATTTTAATCCGCGATTTCACAGACTTAGGAAGATATTGGGACGTTTATCCCCCAAAACGGGGACCGGCATTGTGTCACAAAAGCCCGTGAAAGGAGGAAACTGGAGAAATTTTTCGAAATGATCTTGTGGAACAGCGGGAAACCGCCCGGGAAGAAATAGCAAATCACCGGAAGCGAGCTTACATGGGCTTTGGCGACAAAGTTTGTGAAGCAAAGCTATGATAAAAACATACGGTTATCTGGTATGCTGTAGGTGTTCGGAAGGACAGCTACCGGTTTAGGCACTGTTAAAAAAGGAAGATTCCTTCTTGAAATCTTTGTGCCTGCGGGGGAATTGAACCCCCTTTCCGATCCCCCGGTGAGTATGTTTGCCACCGGGAAACAATGCGCCCTGACGCCCCTCCGCGCCGGGGACTGCCTGGTCCGGGTTTCCCACCCGGATACGATGTATCCCCTGGATGTCCTGGTCAGGGTTATTGAACGGATCGATACCGTCTATATCGAGCCGTCCCAGGCCCTGGTCTCATTGAGCGGAACCAACGCCCAGACCGTTTCCCTCTCCCTTCAAAACCTTCCCTCCGGCATTTCCGCGAATATCCATGACTACGCCTGGACTTTTCCCCCGGACGCTTCCGAATCTCTGGAATGGCATATTTACGGCGGGGATACCGGGGGGAAAGGCGACACGGCATGGCTTGCCGGAAAGAAGCGGGGGACGGTCCGCGTTGAGGCAAGCCACCCCCTGGCGTCCCAAAAACGGGAGATCCTCGTGGTTGTCCGGGACATGGCCGAAGACGCCGCCAGAGCCTCCACCTATATCTCCACGAGATGAGAAGTATGTCCATACCGGGGTGGGGGCGGAAAACACGTCAATTTCCATCTATAATAAATAACGCTTCTGTGGGGGATGAGAACGGCCTGGCCTGGAGCATTGAAAGCCGGGCCGCCGACGGGAGCGGCAATCCGGTCATCGCCTACATTGCCGGAACCGGGAAAGCCCG
>JAITRV010000083.1 GCA_031288215.1 Spirochaetaceae bacterium
GCAAGGAAGTCCCCTACAATGGTCTGAAAAAGCGCTTCTTTGCTCCGGAAATGATTGTAGACGGTCCGTTTGGAAACTCCGGCAACATCGGCAATGGTATCCATACCGGCGGCCTCAAAGCCTTGTTTCGTAAAGACCTTGATAGCCCCGTCAAGAATCACCTGCCGTTTCTCGCTGGTATCCCTTTTTTTCCGTTTTTTGGGGGCATTTGACATAAAAACAGCCTTTTTGAAAAATTACACTGACTAGTGCAAAATAACATTGACGCCTATTATTTTACACTGTATAGTATAACTTAATGATTATCAAGAGGGGGCGGATGCAGGGCCAGGGCTCCCGCATTTACTTTTTTTTCATGCTTTTTTAGGAGATAATCCCCTTGGTGCCTTGATTACTCTCAATGACTCGATAAATCCAAAGAAATTTAACCACGTCGGACCATAGGTCCGCCCACACGGACAAACGCATGAATTTCAAACAACAGCGGACCATAGGTCCGACGTGAGGGTCCGTGAGGGTCCGTGGTTTTTCTTCTTCCTTTTGAGTAAACGCAGGAGCCCTGTTTTCCTGTGCCTTGCCCCCTTTTCTTTTATGGGTTTCCCATTGTATAATGAACTATGGCAGTAATAAAAATTTCGTTTGTTCGATTTTTCCTGAGGGGGCGGATATTGATAGGTCTGGCCATGTCCCTGGCGGGACTTGCATCCTGCTCCGGGGGGGATAGGGATTTGGGGGACGGGCTTTTTGCCCGGCTGACCACCAACAGGGGGGATATTGTCCTTCGCCTGGAATACCAAAAGGTGCCTCTCACGGTCTGCAATTTTGTTGCCCTGGCGGAGGGCAAGATGGACCGAACCGGGGGCAAGCCCTTCTACAACGGGCTCACCTTTCACCGGGTCGAGCAGGACTTTATGATCCAGGGTGGAGACCCTTTGGGGAACGGAACCGGCGGTCCGGGCTACAGTTTTCCCGATGAATTCGACCCTTCCCTCAAGCATGACGGACCGGGGGTGCTTTCCATGGCGAATGCCGGCCCCGGTACCAACGGGAGCCAGTTCTTCGTCACCCACCGGGCGACACCCTGGCTTGACGGCAGGCATTCCGTCTTCGGCAGGGTCGTGCAGGGCCAGTCCGTGGTAGACGAGATCCGGCAGGGGGACCGGATTGAAAAGGCGTCCATCATCCGGAACGGTACCGCCGCCCGCGCATTCAAGGCGGATCAGGCGGCTTTCAATGCCCTGTTAGATCAGGCGGTGGAACAGGCGTCCCTCAAGGCACAGGAAAAACGGGCGGCGGATATAGCCGAGATTAACCGGAAGTATCCCGACACCCTCCTTACCCCGTCGGGCCTGCGGTACACGATTCTGCAGGACGGGGTGGGTTCCAAACCCTCTCCCGGCAGAACCGTATCGGTGGAGTATACCGGGATGTTCCTTTCCGGGGAGGTTTTTGACGCCTCGGAAATGCACGGCGGACCCCTGGAATTCCAGGCCGGCGCGGGGCAAATCATCCCCGGCTGGGAAGAAACGGTCCTGGACATGCGGGTCGGGGAGAAACGCCGGGTGATTATCCCCCCGGAACTGGCCTACGGCGAACAGGGAGCCGGAGGCATCATCCCGGGAAATACCTTCCTGGTCTTTGAAATGGAACTGGTCCGGGTCCAATAGCGCCCCCTTGCGAACCGAAGGTTCGACACTTTGAAGGAGCCCTTCCCGGGTGGCGGCTATGCCGAGGTCCTCGAAGACGAAGACGGCCTCCACGCCTTCCAGGGATTCCGCCAGGGCCCGGCCCTTTTCGTAGCCCAGGGCAAAGAGGGCCGTGGAGAGGGCGTCGGCATCCATGGAGCGTTCGGCGATGACGCTTACCGAGAGGAGCCCCGTATCCGCCGGGTAGCCGTCGGCGGTGGAGAGGATGTGGTGGTAACGCTTGCCGCCGGTTTCCAGGAAGCGCTCGTATACCCCGGAGGTTACCACGGTTTTATCCCGGACCTCCAGGACGCCGATGTACTTTCCCCGGGGCTCCCGGGGGTTCTGGAGGGCGATGCGCCAGGGCAGGCCAGGCGCGCCGGGTTTTCCCGCGGTCTTTTCCCCCAGGGCGAAGATATTCCCCCCCAGGTCGATGACCGCCCGGGGCAGGGCGGCCTCCCGGATGAGGGCCGCCACCGCGTCCGCGGCGTAGCCCTTGGCGATGCCCCCCAGGTCCAGAGCCATGCCGGGCCGCTTCAGGTAGACGGTTCCCGCCTTTTCGTCGATCGCCACCTCCCGCCAGTTGACCTTTTCCAGGGCGGCGCGGATCTCCTCCCCGGCGGGGACCCGGGCGGCGTCGGTGCCGATTCCCCAGAGCTTTACCAGGGGGCCGATGGTGGGATCAAAGGCGCCGCCGCTGAGTTCGGCAAAATGCAGCGCCCGGGAAAGCACCGCAATCAGTTCCGGCCGCACCGGGACCGGCATAAAGCCGGCATGCTGGTTCACCAGGTCCAGATCGCTGCCCGCCCGGTTGGCGCTCATGATCCCCTCGATTTCCCGAAGCCGGGCGAAGAGGGTCCGGTATACCGGGGCCGTCCCCTTATCGTAGAGATTTATGGTACATACGGTTCCCAGGACAAACTCGGACTGGGCCGCCGCCGTCCTCCCGCAGCCGCTCAACACCAGCGCGAAGATGAGGAACAGGCCCCCGCCCTGGAAGTTTTTTTTATTTAAAGAGGTAACTTTCTTAAATCTTGCTCGTAAATCTTGCATTTTATGTCCTTTTGGAATATCATACATTCATGGGTAATGGCAATAACGCAACCGATATGTCGGGAAAAAAGGTTTTTTTTCTATGCCCGACTGCCCTGGTGCAGAACGAGATGGCCGCGGAGCTGATCCAGCAGGAATTAGAGGTGTATATCGTCCGGGATCAGGGGAAACTGCGCCGGGTCCTGCGGAAATATCCCGATTCGGTGGTCCTGATATGTATCGACAATGGCTTACCGGAAAAGGAGTGGGACGCCTGGATCAGGACCGTGATGAAGGACCCCGCGACGGCGGCGGTTTCCATCGGGGTCCTCTCGGGGGAAAATAACGGAGCCTTGGTTAACAAATACGTCAACGACATCCGGGTCACCTGCGGATATGTGGTGACCCGGCTGGATATAAAGCGGGCCATTATCCAGGTTTTGGCGAACCTGAAATCGGTGGATGCCTGGGGAATGCGGAAATTCCTCCGGGTCAACACGAATAACGATATTAATACCACGATCAATATGCCCCATCGCGGGGAATTTATTAAGGGGTATATCAAGGATATCAGCGTGGCAGGGCTTTCCTGTTACTTTGAGCTCGATCCCCAATTTGAAAAGAATATGCTGATTTCCAATATCCAGGTGAAGCTTCAATCCGTCCTGTTAAAGGTTGAGGGAATTGTATTCGGTTCCCGGCTCGACGGATTGGTGAAGGTATACGTTATTATTTTCACCCAGCGGACCGACCCTTCTGTCCGGGTCAAGATCCGCAAGTTCAATCAATTAATGCTTCAGGCAAAGATGGACCGCGAACTGGGATAGCCCGGAGGAGGGAGGAGGGAAGCGTTCGAAGCGGAGACCCGTCTTCCCGCTTCTCCCTCCCCGCTGAATTACGGTTTCAATGATACCCCTTAAAGGTCCGGGGCGAAGAGCTTGATCCCCTCATCGGGGAAACGCTCCTTGACGGCGGCGACGGCCCGGGCGATGCGGCGGGCTTCTTCTTCCTCGCACCAGATCACCAGGGCGAAGTTTTCTTCCGGCCAGATGGCATCCCCCATGCGGGGGCCCGAGGAGCCCACCCCGTAGACCATGGGGAATTTGGTGTAGTATTTACCCGCCTGTTCCTCCTCCAGGGCCTCCAGGATGTTTTCCTCCACCGAATGGTTGGCGATAATTTCGATCCGCATCATACCTCCACCTCCCTGATCCGGGCCGCGCCGGAGGGAAGGGCCTGGGCGGCCTCCCGCGCCTGTTTCTTGGAGAGCCCCGCGGCGATCCGTTCCCGCCGGGCTTCGGCCCGGGACTTCCGTTCATCGGAGCGCTTGTTCATAATCGCATAAATGGCGGGCATCAGGAAGAGGGTCATCAGGGTGCCGAAGGAAAGGCCCCCCAGCACGGTCTTCCCGATGGGGGCGACCATTTCCGATCCCTCCCCGGGGAAGAAGGCCATGGGCACGAGGCCCAGGATGGTGGTCAGGGTGGTCATCAGGATGGGCCGCAGGCGGTTCCCCGCGGCTTCCACGCAGGCGTCGTAGAGGGAAAGCCCCCGTCTGCGCAGCAGGTTGGTGTAGTCCACCAGGACGATGCCGTTGTTCACGATAACCCCCATCAGTACCAGCAGGCCCACCGCGGTCAGGATATTGAAGGTGGTTCCGGTGATGAGGTAGATCGCCACGATGCCGATGACCGAGAGGGGGATGGTGAAGATGATGATGAAGGGGTCCTTGAAGGATTCAAAGAGGCTGGCCATGACCCCAAACACCAGGAAGGCCGCCACCACCATGATAAGCACGAAGCGGCTCATCATCCGCACCATTTCCGCGTTATCCCCGGCATATTCGATGATCACGTCTTCCTCCGCGGGGATCTCCGCGGTGATGAGGGAGCGGACCTCTTCTTCCAGGATGTTGATCTTGGTCCCCGGCACCGCCCCGGCGGTTACGTGGATTACCCGGCTCTGATTTTCCCGGCTGATGGTCAGGGGGCCGGTGCCTTCTTTGTAGGAGGCAAAGGCCGACAGGGGCACCCGGCCGGCGACCTGGCTGTTCACGAAGATGTGGTCCAGGGCGGGCCGGCTGCTCCGGTCCGCCTCGGCCAGGATCAGCACCACGTCGTAATCGTGGCCGCCGGATTTGTACCGGGTGGCGGTAATGCCGTCCACCGCGGCTTTGATCTCGTTCCCCACGGTGAAGGTGTTGAGCCCCAGGGCGTAGAGCCGGTCCCGGTCGAGTTCAATCTCGATCTGGGGAAGCCCGTCCCGTAAATCCACCCGGGGTTCCGTGGCGTCCTCCACCTTGTCCCGGATGAGGGAGGCGATCCGTTCCGCCAGGGCCTTGCCCTTCTCTAAGTTGTCGGTGCGGATGACGATGTCTATGGGGTTGCCGCTCCCCATCCCCATGCCGCTGCCGCCGAAGTAGATGCTCGTCCCGGGGAATTCGTTGAAGTGGGCGCGCATCTTGGTCTTAATCGCGTCGGCGCTGTCGATGCGGTCATTGAACGCGGGAAGGTTGATCCGCAGGGACCCGGAGTTGCTGCCCCCTCCCATCCCCATCATGCCGCCGCCCCCGGCGTTGAGGACCAGGTGTTCATAGCCCCGCACCTCCCGCTCCACCACGGCCTGAAGCTGGTGCAACACCGCTTCGGTCTCCGAGAGGGGGGTACCCATGGGGAGGGTGACGTTGATGCTTACCGAATCCGCCTCCTGCTCGGGCATAAAGACCCAGCCTATCACGGGGATCAGGAAGATGCTTCCCGCAAAGAGCGCCGCCAGGCTGAAAATCACGATCAGCTTATGCCGCAGCACCCAGCCGACCCCCCCGCGGTAGAGGTTTTCCAGGCCGATAAAGAAGCGGTCAAAGCCCCGGTCTATCACCGCCAGGGGCCCCCGGAGGGGTTTCTGTTTGCGGGTAACCAGGGGTAGGTAATGGCTGGACAGGACGGGAACCAGGACCACCGCCACAAGCAGGGAGATGCCCAGGGAGATAACCACCGTGAAGGCCAGGCCCGCGAACATTTCCCCCGCCATTTCCAGGAGGCCCTGGAAGGCCACCAGGGGGGCGAAGACGCAGATGGTGGTGAGGGTGGAGGCCACGATGGCGATGATCATCTCCGAGGTCCCCAGGATCGCGGCGCTTTGGAGCTTGGCGCCCTTTTCCCGGTAGCGGTAGATGTTTTCCAGGATGACGATGGAGTTGTCCACGAGCATCCCGATGCCCAGCACGAGACCCGCCATGGTCATCAGGTTCAAGGTCAAGCCCGCGAAGTACATGGTCATCATGGTGACGATGATGGATACGGGGATGCTGATCCCGATGATCAGGGTGGGCTTGATAGAGCGGAGGAAGACGAAGAGGATCAGCACCGCGAGGAACGCGCCTGAGAAGGCCGTGGAGCTTACCTGGTTCAGGGAATTTTCTATCTGATCGGTGGTGTTGTAGAGTTCGGTGATCTTGATGTCCTGGGGAAGTTCCCGGGTCATCCGCAGGAGCCGTTCCCGCAGGGCCCGGGCGGTCTGCACGGAATTCTTGCCGCTCTGCTTCTGGACGGACATCATCACCGCGGGGGTGCCGTTGACGTAGACCGCGCTGGTTTCGTCCCGGTAGCCTTCGATCACGTCGGCGATATCCCGGAGGAACACGCTCCGGGGCAATTCCACCTGTCCGTTGGACACCCCCCCGCCCTTGTAGGAGATCACCGTGTTGCGGATGTCCTCCAGGGAGCTATATTCCCCCATGGTGGTGAGGATATAGGAAAGCCCCTCCTCGGTGATGGTCCCCGCGGCGATCTGCTGGTTCTGGGCGGACAGCATCTGCTGGATCGCCGTGACCGTGAGGCCGTAGGCTTCAAGCCGGGACTGGGGGATCTCCACGCGGATGATCTTTTCCCGGCCCCCGTTGACCGAGGCGGTGGCCACCCCCGGGGTCTGCTCTATGCGGGGGATGATGGTATCCACCGCCAGTTCCCGCAACTCCTCCGGGGAACGGTTTCCCGTGACCATGAGGCCCATGATGGGCATCATGGAGGGGTCAAAACGGAAGATCGTGGGGGTTTCCGCCCCGGAGGGCATATAGTTCCGCACCCGTTCCAGGGCGTCCCGGACGGAATTGGAGGCGTCCACCAGGTCCGTCCCGTAGGTAAACTCCATCATCACCATGCTGGAACCCTTGGAGGAGGTGGAACTTATCTTTTCCAGGCTCGACACGCCGGACAGGGCCGCCTCCAGGACCCGGCTGACGGATCGCTCCACCTCCTCCGGCCCCGCGCCGGTATAGGTGGTAAAGACCGCCAGGTAGGGAGGGTTGATTTCGGGAATGAGATCGATGGGAAGATTCACCAGGGAAAAGACCCCCAAGCCGATGAGGAGCAGGAAGATGATAAAAATGGTCGTCGGCCGCGAAACCGCGGTTTTTGCAAAATTCATAATGAACTCCAATATAAGACGTTTACCCGGTCAAACGGGGGCGGGTTGTAAGAAGCAGGGGCTCCGCCCGGACCGAACCGCACGCGTCCCCGCCGGGGCCGGAAGCCCCCCGGACCCCCGTTTGACGGGCTACTCAACGCTCAAGGGCGCCAGGCGGTCAATCACGTTAACCCGGGCGCCGTCCTCCAGAAAGCTCTGTCCCCGGACAATGATCTCCTCATCCGGCGCAAGCCCCTGCTGAATTTCCAATACCCCGTCGACCAGGATCCCCGGAACCACCGCTTTCTTCCGGGCGATTTGAAAGGCCGGGTCCTGGGGGTCCGTCTCTACGGTGTAGACCATGGTCTCCCCAAAGCGCCGGACCAGGGCCGAGGCGGGGATCTTGACGATGAGGTCCTTCCGTTCGGTGATGATCCGGGCCTTGGCGAACATCCCCGCCTTGAGCCGGGAGCCGGGATTGTCCACGTTGACCTTCACCTCCATGGTCCGGGAGGCGGGGTCCACCACGGGACTTATCTCGCTGACGCTCCCCCGGAAGGTTTCCCCGGGAAAGGCGTCCAGGCTGATCTCACAGGGCAGGGACAGGGCCATCTTGGAGATGAACCGTTCCGCCACATAGAGCCGGATCTCCAGGGCGCTGCCCCCGGTGAGCCGGGCCACCGGCACGGACTGGCTGATGGTCATCCCCACCTGGGCGGGGAGGGCCACCACGGTTCCCGACAGGGGCGCCCGGGTGATGCCGGGGACATAGGTCATCCCCGGCTTACTGGGGTCCACCGCGGCGATGGGGTCCCCGACGGTAACGTGGCTGCCCACGGAGACGTAGAGCCGGGTCACCTTGCCGGCCACGTCGGAATAGGCGTCCACGGTGGACCCCGCCACGATGTCCCCGGAGAGGGCCAGGTAGTCCCGGATTTGGCCCTGGACCGCGGTGGTGGTATTCACCGCATAGACCGGGACCTCGGGGGCGGCGGAAGCCCCGGAATCCCGGGCGCCGGCATCGGCGCTCCGGTTGCAGCCCGTAAAGGCCCCGGACAGGACGATCACGGCCGCAAAAAGGACGGCCGCAAAGCGGGCCGGCGTTGAGAGAGGAAAATTTTTCATGGCTGACTCCCGGTGGAATTTTCCCCAGACCCTGCCTGGGTATTGAGGGGGGGTGAATGAAGGGGTTGTGTATTGAAGGATTGCGCATTGAAGGATTGCGAATGAAGGGTTCCGAAGGGAACCCCGATGGCGTATTCAAGGTCGATAAGCCCCTTGATATAGTTAAAATTCTGTTCCAACACCCCGATTCGGGCCTTGCGGAGTTCCAGTTCCGCGTTCTGCACTTCCATGAGTTCCCGCAAGCCCGCCCGGTAGGCCTCTTCGGTCAGGCGGTAGGTCCGTTCCGCCAACTCCACGGTCAGCCGCTGGGTCTCCACCGTGATCCGGGCCTGTTCCAGGGACATGACGGTATTGTAAATTTCTATTTCCGTGCCCTGGATCGCCTGGGCGAGGCCGATGGAAGCGACGCGGATATTGTCCTCCAGATCCCGTATCCCCTGGAAATTCGTGCTCCAGGGGAGGAGGCTGTGGAGTTGGAGCCCCAGGCTGATGGTGAGGGAGCCGCGGTCCAGCCAGTAATCGGAATTCCCCCAGTCATCCTTCCAGGGGTCCCGGGTAAAGGCCGGCATCGAGCTCCAACTCAAACTCAGCGAGGGGGTCAGGGAATAGAGCCGGGCCCGGCGGGTGCTCTCCAGGGTGAGGATCTGGTGTTTCAGTTCCAGAATATCCGGCCTTCCCGAAGCGGCCCTGGAGATGAGATCCGCCACATCCAGGGGGATAAAGACCGTG
>JAITRV010000090.1 GCA_031288215.1 Spirochaetaceae bacterium
TCCGGGAGGGGAAGACCGCGCCCCGTTACCACCCCCTTTCCCGTCCCGCCGAATGCGAGGCCGAGGCCGTAAACCGGATGATCCTCCTGGCCAAAATGGCCGGCGACGCGCCCCTCTACATCGTCCACCTGAGTAACGCCCTGGGGCTTGAGTTTATCACCGCCGCCCGGCGGCGGGGCCAGCGAAACCTCTACGCCGAAACCTGCCCCCAGTACCTGTTCCTTGACGACCGCCGTTACAGCCTGCCGGGGATAGAGGGCCTCAAATACCTCATGTGCCCGCCCCTCCGCACGCCCGGAGATCAGGAAGGCCTTTGGAAGGGCCTTCAGGCGGACATCGACACCGTGGCCACCGATCACTGCCCCTTCCTGTTTGAAACCCAGAAGGTTTTGGGGAAGGATGATTTTACCCAATGTCCCAGCGGCGCGCCGGGGGTGGAGGAACGGATTCCCCTGCTCTTTTCCGAAGGGGTGGGAAAGCGGCGGATCAGCCTCCGGCGCTTTGTGGACCTCTGCTGTACGAGCCCGGCGAAAATTTTCGGCCTCTACCCCAGGAAGGGGGTTATCCGGGAAGGGGCCGACGCGGACCTGGTGATCATCGACCCGGAGAAGAAGGTGACGCTGGGCAAAACCGCGCTTCACGGCCGCGCGGATTATACCGCCTACGAAGGCTTTGAGCTCACCGGATACCCGGTTTGCACGATTTCCCGGGGGGACGTGATCCTCCGGGACGGGGTGTTTTACGGGAAGCCGGGACGGGGCCGGTTTATACCGAGGGAGAGGATAGGAAGATGAAAGATCTGCTGGTGCGCATCAAGAAATCCGCCGCCACGGGCGAGGACCTGATTCTGGCGGTCATTGTCGATTCTTCGGGGTCCACTCCCCGGGGGCCGGGGGCCATGATGCTCATAGGAAAGGAGGGCCGGCTCTGGGGGACCATAGGCGGCGCGGTGCCGGAGCATCTTGCCATTGAGGAGGGGAAAAAACTCATCCATGAAAAACGTTCCGTTCTGAGGACCTACATACTCCACCCCAACGACATCGCCGACATCGGGGCTCAATGCGGCGGGGAAATATCGGTGTTTTTGTTTTTTCTGAATTCGGCGGAAAGCGCCACCGCCGCCCTTATGGATGCGGGAATTGCGGGCTTTTCCGCCCCGGACCCCTGCTGGCTGGCCTTCTCCCTGGATGGGGAAGCGCTGGGAATTCTCGACAAGCAGGGGATCATCGCCTGGCTGGGGGAAAAGCCCGCGGAGTTGTCCTCCCTCACCGCGCCCCGGCCGGGACGGCAGGTTCAGGGGGGAAAACAATGGTTTTCCCAGCCCCTGGTCCCCGACGGCTTTGTGTATATCTTCGGCGGCGGCCACGTGGCCCAGGAACTGGCGCCCCTCCTGTGCCACCTGGATTTCCGCTGCGCCATCTTTGATGACCGGGAGGAATTCACCCGGAGCGAACTTTTCCCCGATGAATGCCAGGTGATCCGGGGGGATTTTGAAAACATCGGCGCGTCCCTCAGGCTTACCACAAAAGATTACGCCGTGGTGGTCACCAGGGGCCACGTCTTTGATTTCCATGCCGAGGCGTTTGCCCTCCGCAGCCCGGCCTCGTACATAGGCGTCATAGGAAGCATGACCAAACAGCGGTTCGTCCGGCAGCGGCTTGAGAAAGCGGGTTTTAGCGCGGAGGAACTGGACGCCCCCCGGATCCATGCCCCCATAGGCGTCAACATACAGAGCAAGACCCCCGCGGAAGTGGCGGTCAGCATAGCCGGGGAGCTGATCCTTACCCGGGCAAAGCTGGCGGCGGCGCAGGCAGCGGAACTGAGGAAAAGGGACGGCGCCGGAACCGGCGTATAGTCCGCGTTGAGGGGAGCGCCCTTCAAAAATGCGGCTGGAACTCCGCAACGCAGGCCGGGATACGGTCGTATCCGGAGCCGGCGCATGAGCGGAACCGCAGGATGGCCTCCAGCACCCCGCCGGCAATGGACAGGGCCTTGTCGGATACCGTGAAGCAGTGGGAAACCTCGCAACGGGGATCGATGTCGCCGGCCTTCATCCCCTTTGAAACGAGGAGGCCCGAGGGGAGGAGGCCCCGGAGGACGCCGTCTATCTCCGCCCGGATCGGGATGCCGTTGACAGAGGCCACCGTATCGCCGCTCCTGACCGTATCGCCGATTCTCGCCCGGCCCTCAAAGACGCCCTCCGCCGGGGAACGGAGCAGCCGCTCGATGGTATGGCCGCCGATATCGCCGGGAACGCCGGTGTTGGGGAGGGCGCTCCCGGCGGTGATAACCCGGCCCAGGGTATGGCCCCGCATGGTTTCGATAACGGCGTGGCAGTCAATTCCCGCCGTAAAGCCCGGCCCCAGGGCAATCACCACCGGCGCGGCGCGCAGTGAGGTGCCGGTATTTCTTTTCGCCATGATGGCATCCACCAGCACATCCGGCGAAAACCGATCCACGATAGACGCGCCGGGATCAACAAAGACCGCGATACGGCCCCGGAAAAAACAGTCCCGCATTCCGGTCTCGTCCTTCACCAGCAGGGCGGTAAGGTCCTCCACCCGGCAGCTTCCCTCATAGACCGCCTGGGAAAAACAGATGGTCCGCCGGACCGCCAACGGCCGCTCAATTTCGGTCATGGCAATGTCAAAACCGGCGTGGCGGAGACGGAGGGCAACCCCCGAAGCAAGGTCCCCCGCACCCTTGATGATTACCAGCATACGCGCTCCTCCGCTTCCCGCTATATCCGTTCCCAGAGCTTCCGCGCCCGTTCCCGCGATTTTGCCAGGAGGGCTTCCTCGTCGATGTTCACCAGTTCCCGTTCCTTCATGACAATCCTCCCGTTGATGATGGTGGTATCCACATGGCGGCCCGACACGCCGAAGAAGATGTGGCTGTTGATGGTCTGTTCATTCACCGGAGTGGGGCCTTTGTAATCGACGATGATGATATCGGCGTAGGCGTCTTCTTTGAGGACCCCCACCGTGCCCTTTATGAACCGCTCCATGATCGTCCGGTTGTTTTCAAAAAGCATGGCCGGGGGTTCCGCCCATGCCACCGATGGAACGCCTTTGGCGTGTTTGTGGAGGATGCCCGCGGTCTTGAGGGATTCGGTCATGTCCGACGTGTAGCCGTCGGTGCCAAGGCCCACGAGGATGCCCCGTTTGATCATGTCCAGCACCGGGGAAACCCCCACGGCGTTCCCCATGTTTGACTGGGGGTTGTGGACCACCGCGACGCCGCTTTCCTGAAGCAGGTCCATTTCCTCCTCGGTGATGTGGATGCAGTGGACGGCGATGGACTTCTTTGAAAGCACCCCGTAGGTATGGAGCCGCTCAATAACCCGCAGCCCGTATTTGGAAACGCCGTCGATGAGGTCCTCAATGCCCTCGGCGGCGTGGATGTGGAAACCCAGGCCCGCGCGTTCCGCCGCCTCAATACACTGGTTCAGGGTTTTTTCGCCCACCGTCATCTGGGCATGGATGCCAAAAAGGGATGTGATCATATCGTCTTTGGAAGCGCCGCAGAATTTCGCGAAGTCCAGGTTTTCCTTAATCTCCGCGTCCTTGATGGTTTCGCCGTCCCGGTCGGAAACCTCGTAACAGAGGTTGCTGCGCAGGCCGAAATATTTCGCCGCCTCGGCGATTTTGAAAAGGGAGCCTTCCACCGCGAAGGGGCTGGCGTGGTGATCGATGACCGAAGTCACGCCGCTTCGGACGCAGTCGATCATGGGGCCCACGCAGCTATAGTACACGTCATCCGGAGTAAGCTGCTTGTCCAGCCGCCACCAGAGGCCGGAAAGCACTTCGCCAAACGTGGTGGCGGGCTTTCCCCCCAAGTTCATGCCCCTGGCGAAGGTGCTGTAGTAGTGCATGTGGGTGTTGATAAAGCCCGGCATCACGAGCCTTCCGCGGGCGTCAATATGCCCGGCGCCGGGGTATTTTTCCCGCAGCCCCTTTCCCACTTCCCGGATGAAGGGGCCCTCAACGGCGACATCGCCGTTCTCGATGAAGGGACAGGCGGGGTCCCGGGTAATAAGGATACCGTTCACGATTATCAGCATAACACACTCCGTTCAGACCCAACAAGGTAGGGGTACCCTTCGATGATCGCGGTGATAAGGGAGGCGCAGCTTGGCGGCGCGCCGTCTTTGCCCGCGGTCCAGTCGATCACCGATTTGTCCTCCAGCCTCAAGCGGAACCGATCCGCGCCGGCGGGGACGAAGCCGGGGTTATCGCTGTCCGCGAAATCTTCCTCCCGGGCGAAGAGCGTATATTTATCCCGGTAGGGCCTTCCCCCCCGGGGGCAGAAGACGGCGCAGTTGCCGCACTCGTTGCAAAACCGGTCAAGGTGCAGCACCTGGAGCGCCGCAGCAGGGGCCTGTGCGCCCGGCCCGCTTCCGCCGGCATGGTCAGACGCGCCGGCCGTCTCGACGAGGATCGGCATGTTCGCGCGGTTGGGGCAGACGCTGACGCAGATAGTGCAGGTCTTCGAGCAGGAAAGGCGGCGGCCATCGCCGCCGGCTTTACCGGCGCTTGCGGCCTGACGGCTGCCCTTCCGGTAGCGGGCCATCGACGGGGCCCCTTCGGCGAGGGCCGCCAGGGCCCCCAGGTCAAGGCCGGTTTTCCCCCCGGCCTTTTCCCGCTTCTCCCGGTCCGCCATGACCTGTTCCGCCAGTTCCGCGAGCTGCTTGAACCGCTCGTACCCGCCGGGCTTCAGAAGCGTGGTCGTCACGGTAACGGGGGCCAGGCCCGTTTCCAGGATGGCGGCCAGGTTGAAAGCGTCCGCGCCCCCGGAATAGGAGACGGAAAGTTCCCCCTGAAGGGCGGCGGCCAGTTTGTGCGCCGTCAGGATTGAAAGGGGAAACAGCGGACGGCCCGACATGTACATTTCGTCACCGGGAAGTTCCCCCTGTTGTATATTGACCGGAAAGGTGTTGGTGAGCTTGACCCCAAAGGAAAGATTTTTTTCCTGTGCCAGGGACTTGAGACGGCGGATCATGTCCACCGCGTCGTCAAACTGAAGGTCCTCCCGGAAATGGTGATCGTCAAAGGCGATATAGCCGTAGCCCATCTCATTCAGGATGCGCCGGACGGTTTCATAACCCGGGAGGGTGGGATTGCATTTGATGAAGGTATGCAGCCCCTTCTTTTCAAGAAGATACCTAACGATCTTTTCTATTTCTTCCCGGGGACAGCCGTGGAGGGTCGAAAGGGTGATCCCCGGAGACACCGCCGGAGACAGGGCCTCCAGGTCTTTGATGCCGAAGCGGTTAAAAGAACCGATATGATCCGCCATATACTGATAACACTTTTTCCACGCTTCCGTACCGGCGGCGTTTTTCATCCCCTCGATGTAGGCGTCGATCTTTTCCGATTGAATTCCCTCAAGGCTGTAGCCCACGCTCATGTTGAACATCACATCGCTCTTTTCCGCCAGGCCGAATTCCTTCGCGAACACATGGCAGAGGAACCAGCCCTTCACATATTCCTCAAAGGCCTCCGCCACGGTCAGCTCGGTGGACCATTCCACATTGTAGCCCTCGTCAGCAGCGCTGATGCAGGGACGGGCAATGGCTTTCCGTAGGTCCTCGCCGTCCATGGTCTGCACGGTTTTCAGCTCGATAAAACGGCCCCCCACCAGATAGGCCGCAAGGATATTCTGGGCCATCTGGGTGTGGGGCCCCGCGGCGGGGCCGATGGGCAGCGCGAGGCGTTTTCCGAAAAGGCTCAAGCCGGCGCCGCTTGTGTTCAGGTAAAATTTTTCTTTTTTAATTCCAAAAACCGAACCCCGCTGGGCATACTCGGACCGGACCCAGTTCACCAGATCCGCAAAAGAAACCGGCCGCATTATTTCACTCATGATCCCTCTCCTGAACGTGTTCGGCAGCTCGAACCGTACCTTCGTTGCGGGCTGCCGGACAATTCTCCTATAATGAGCCTCCCCGAAAAGAACTCGAACCGGTCCCACGGGGTATTAACAGACTCCCGAAAAACCTATGCCATTACATCCTCAATCGCCGCCTCCCGCTGGGCGGCCTGCAGTTTTTTCTTGTCTTCTTCGGAAGCGGGAAACAGGGCGTTGGCCAGCACGGAGATGACACAGACCGCCACGGTGGTGTCCTTAAAAATATACTGCAACGCCATGGGCAGCTTCCCCACCAGCAGTTTGTTGTCCCCCACGGCAAAGCCGACCCCGAAGGTAATGGCCAGGATCAGCAAGTTCCGGTCGGAGAACCCCGCCTTGGCGAGGAGCTTTATCCCGTTGAGCATGATCATGGCGAAGACGGTCACCACCGCGCCGCCCAGGACGCTGGAGGGCATGACGGAAAAGACCGCGCCGATCTTGGGGATAAAGCCCGCCAGGATCAGCACGAAGGCGCCGGTGGCGATACACCACTTGTTGACCACCTTGGTCATGGCGACGATGCCGGCGTTCTGCCCGAAGGCGGTATTGGGGAGGGTGTTAAACACGGCGGCAAACATGGAGCCCACCGCGTCCGCAATCACCGCCCCGGAGGTTTCCTTGGTAGTCGCCTCCCGGTCAAAGGCGGCCACGGTAATGCCGTTGATGTTCCCCATGGTCTCAAGCCCCGAGACCACATAAATCGCCGCCATGGCGATGATGGGTTCAAAGAGGAATACCGGTTTAATGGAGAAAGGAATAGGGATGGAAATAAGGCCCGCATCGGTGACGGCCTGGAAGTTCACCTGCCCCAGGACAATCGCCGCCAGGTAACCCGCCACAATGCCGATGAGGATGGCGGAAATCTTGAACATCCCCCGGCCAAAACGCTGGAGCAGAATAATCGTAACAAAGACGATGCCGCCGATTAAGAGGTTCTGCCACGAGGCGTACTGGGAGGCCAGGGCCGCCACATTGGCGGGAATCTCCTTCCCCTCCGCGGCAAGCCGGGCCGCCAGGGCCGCGTTGGCTTCAGGCCCCGCGCCGCCGGCCAGGTACTGCACCCCCACGGGAAGCAGGTGGAGCCCTATGGTGATAAGCACCGCCCCGATTACCAGGGGTGGGAAGAATTTTTTTAAGGGTTTGATAAAGAGCCCCATGGCGATTTCCACGAAGCTTGCCACAATCACCGCGCCCAGCACCGCATTGATGCCGAACTCCGCTCCCAGGGTCCGCATGGTGGGGACAAAGGCAAAGGCGGTGCCCATCACAATGGGAAGCCCCGCGCCGGCCTGAAAGCCCCCGATTTTCAGGGGGTAGAGCTGCAGCAGGGTGGTCATCCCCGATGCGAACATACAGCATTGTACCATGAGCATCCTCTGCTGGGGCGTTACAATCAATTCCCCGCTGGTACTGCCGATGATCCCCGACAGTATGAGTACCGGCGCCAGGTTGCCGATAAACATGGAAAGAACATGCTGCAGGCCCAGCGGAAGGGCCAGCGTCAGGCGCGGCCTCCCTTCCAGTTGATAAATTAATTCCCTGTCGTTATCAGAACGTCTTGGATTTTCCATATACCTACTCCTTTTCCATAGTGTTGTGGGGGCTGAACATCCCTGCCGGGTTTTCAGCAGCCTCTTGTAATGACCGTTCCGGTCTTTCCTTCAATACCGTCCCGCGCTTTTTGCAATAGGGTGATTAACGCCGTCCGTTGGGCGGCTTCCGTCGGCGAGCCCCCGTCCGAAGCGACAAAGGAGATCGCCGCCTGGACCTTGGGCAGCATGGAGCCTTTGGCAAACTGGTTGTCCGCGATGTGCTTTTTCGCCTCCTCAACGGTCAAGGCATCCAGCCATTTTTGATCCGGCTTGCCGAAGTTGATCGCCACCTTCTCCACCGCGGTGAGGATGATCAGCATATCGGCGCCGATGAGTTCCGCCAGTTTAGCCGCGGAAAAGTCCTTGTCGATGACCGCGCTTTTCCCCCGGTACTGGCCGTCCTGCAGGGCCACGGGGATGCCGCCTCCGCCGGCGGCAATGGGGATCTGCCCCGCGGCCAGTATGGCCCGGATCGTCTCCGCCTCGATGATGTTCACCGGTTTGGGGGAAGCCACCACCTGCCGCCAGCCCCGGCCCGCGTCTTCCATTACCGGAATCCCTTTGGACCGGAGGACCTCCGCCTCGGCCTCTTTCATAAAGCCCCCTATGGGCTTGGTGGGGTTCAGGAAGGCGGGGTCCGCGGGGTCCACCTCCACCTGGGTGATGATCGTCGCCACCGGGATGGAGATGTGCCGGAAGTCCAGTTCCTTCCGCAGGGTGTTCTGCAAATCGTAGCCGATGTAGCCCTGGCTCAGGGCCACGCAGACCGACATGGGCAGAACGGGGAAATGGGGGTCCGCCCGGGCGGCGGTTTCAAAGGCGGTCTCTATCATCCCCACCTGGGGCCCGTTGCCGTGAACGATCACGATTTCGTGGCCCGCCTCCACCAGATCGGCAATGGCCTTCGCGGTTCCCTGGGCGGCGGCCATCTGTTCCTTCAGGTTTTCCCCCAGGGCGTTTCCCCCCAGGGCAATCACGATCCGTTTTTTCATGATAACCTTACCCCAGGAAACGCGGCACGCCGCGGCACGCCAAATCGGCCAGGGTTTTTTGCGGGCACTTGATCTTGCTGAGGAAGATCATGGCGGCGATGACGTAGGGCTTGTGGCTGGCCTGTTTGTACAGGGGAATCCGGTAGCGGTCAAAGACCGAAGCGGCCACTTCCCCTTCCTTGCAGCTCACCCCGGAAATATCCGCCGGCAGGCAGTGGAGGTACAGGGCCTTGCCGTCCCGGGTGGACTGCATCAGCTTCTCCGTACATTCCCAATCCTTATGCCGGGCGTTCTGGGCCAAGAGTTC
>JAITRV010000135.1 GCA_031288215.1 Spirochaetaceae bacterium
TTGTTGTCTGAAATTCATGCGTTTGTCCGTGTTTGTTCGTGTGGTCCGTGGTTAAATTTCTTTGGATCTATCGAGTCATTGAGAGTAATCAAGGTACCAAGACGATTATCTCATAAAAAAGTATGAAAAAAAAGTAAATGCAGGAGCCCTGATAACCAGCCCCGGCGCTTATACTTCCGGGGGCCGGGAAAAGAACTGCATCAACTGGATAAAATAATTTATCTGCTTGTAGGCATCGGCGATCCGCTGGCCGATGGGGAGCCGGGACACGGCGCCCAGCTCTTTCCAGTTCATTATCAATTCATGGGGGCTCTTTTGATAATCCTCCAGGAGGTTCTTCATGTGTTTTCCCACGATGATCAGGTTCTGGGCGGCGGAATTTATCAGCTCCTGGGCTTCCTCGTTGACGGTGGAGATGATGCTGTTGATATAGCGGATCTGGCTCTTATCCCGGTCAATGCGGACCAGGGCGCCCTTGAGCCGCGCCCCGTTGTCGCCCTTATCCGACATGGTCTCGTCCAGGGCCATGATTTCAGGGGCAAGCTCCAGGACCGTATAGAAGCCGTCGGACATTTCCCGGGCTTCGGTCTTGGAGGTCCATTGCCCCCGGATTAAGAGGATATCGCAGAGTTCCTGGATTTCCTTGCTGAGATAGTCGTCAATGAAGGCGACCAGATAGTTGAGTCCCCGGGCGTATCCGAAGGTTTCCAGGTTCTTTTTCTGGTAGACCTCCCCGCCTTTATCGTTGTAATAGACGAGCCGGACAATATCGGCGGAACCGAAGATATTTTTTGCCAGCAGTTCGATCTGGGCATTCCGCTGGGTGTTGACGATCCGGTTGATGATCCGCTGGATTTCCCCGGCCTTGACCTCAAGCCAGGATTCCACGATCCGTTCATTGGGGACCTTCGGCCGTACGAACCAAATGGGGTTTTTGGTGGTATACTGGGCCATGAGGTCCAGGATATTTGATTTTTTCAAGTCCTTGACGGCCTGTACCACGTTACTCCACTCATTCGGGGGGATGAATTCCATCTTGGCGATTTTAAGGATGGTAAAGACGTTTTTCCAATCATCGACCGAATCCAGGGGGTAGGCGACGGCCTGAAATTCCTCCAAGTCCTGGATCAGGGGAAAGGCCTTTACCGGGACGAATTTGGGGGGGGTGGAAAAATCCCCTTCAATGAGATTGGGATCGAAGCGCTTTAATAACTGGTAATAGTTAAAGCCGGTGAACTGGATAAACGTGAGGATGAGGTTATAGCACTGGTCCGCCGCGTTGAGCCGTTTCGGGTCAAAGTTATGGGAAAGGGTGTAGAGTTCCTCCTTGAGCTGCTTCGCCAGTTCCTTGGGGGCGGTGGTCTTGGCCCGTTCTTCGATGGCCTCCGGTCTCAGCCGCCGGGAGGTTTCCAGGGCCGGCCGGTCCATAAAGGCCTCTACGGTGATATGTTTTATCCGGGAGAGGTTTTCCGGGTCCTGCACAAAGCTCCGGACCGGAAAAACGATCTTGTATATATCATAGAAGAAACCGGCCAACGTCGGGTCAAATTCCTCGGTTTTTGCCCGGTAGAATTTCGCGTATTTGTTTTGGGTAATTTCCCTCATGATCTGCCGCATCAACAGCTTGTTATCCGGATCCCCGTTATTATCCCGGGAAATAAATGAAAATACCTTATCTAAAAGATCCTCCGCCATAGCAACTCCCCATTGAATCAAAATGAGCGACAGCCCATATTTTATATAATATAGATTCTTTTCTTAAAATAAGCAAGAGAACACCCAGCCGCCCGCAACGTCATGAAGTTTTTCCCTAACGGTTCAGCCGGAGGCCATCAAGAGGGCCATGACCTTGGCGTCTCCCAGGATATTGGCCAGGACCGTGTACTCGTTGGGCTGATGGGCGCTTTCGTCCATGCGGCTCCACACCACCGCGTCTATCCCCGCGTTGCGGAGATAGGCCCCGACGGTCCCCCCGCCGATGCCGACGGGCCGGGTCTCCACGGCGTAGACCTCCCGGACCGCCCGGGAGAGGAGGCCCACCAGGGGGGAGTCCGCCGCCGTGGGCTTGGATTGGATCGCCTGGGGAAGGGTATAGCCGATGGTCACCCCATAGCGGGCCTCCACCCCGGCCTTGATCCGGTCGATCTCCTCCCGGACCTCCTGAATGGAGTACCGGGGGAGGACCCGCATGTCCATGTAGAACACGTCTTCCCCGGGAATGGTGTTGATATTGGGAACGTTGGCCTCTTTTTTGGTGGGCTGAAAGGTGGAATAATCCGGCTCGAAAAGGGGGTCCCGGCCGGAGAATCGCTTTGAAAGGCCGTCATGGAGCCGCACCGCCAGATCCGCGGCGGCCAGGTGGGCGTTGATCCCCTGATCGGGCCGGGAGCCGTGGGCCTGGACGCCGGTAGTGGTGAACCGGGCCCAGAGGAGGTTCTTTTCGGCGATCTCGATGGTTTCCCCCCGGCGGTCCCCGCCGTCGGGGATGAGGACCAGGTCATCCTCCCGGAAGATGGCGGGGATGGTCTTCCCCTGATGCTTGAGGAGCCAGTCTATCCCGTAGCGGCTGCCGTTTTCCTCGTCCGCCGCAAAGAGGAGTTTGACCGTATGGGCCGGCGTCATGCCCCGGGACAGGAGGGCCAGGGCCGCAAGCACGGAGGAACAGAGCCCCTGCTGGTTATCCTCCACCCCCCGGCCGATGAGAACGGGGCCCTGGGGGCCGTCGTCCCGGCGGATCACCTGCCAGGGATCGCTTTTCCACAGGGAGGCTTCCCCGGGGGGCACCACGTCCAGGTGGCTCATGATCCACAGCCGCCGCTCGTCGCTCCTGCCGGGGATGGTGGCGATGAGGTTGGGCCTCACCCCCTCCCGGGCCCGCTCGTCCGGGGCGTCGTAGCGTTCCAGGCGGGTGATCCCCCGGCTTTGAAGCCACCCTTCGAGGAAGCGGCATTTCTCCCACTCCCCTTCCCCCCCGCTGTCCGGGGAGATCGCGGGCCGCCGGGTCAGTTCCGTCTCCAGTTCCACCACGAGATCAACGCTTTTATCAATAAAATCGAATAGTTCTTCCCTGTCCATTTTCGTCTCCTATTTTGCCTTCCGGTACGCATCCCAGGTGGTTTTGATCAAGGTCTCACGGTCCGATTCCCGGGCGGTCCAGCCGAGGAGTTCCCGGGCCAGGGCGGAGGACGCGGTGAGTTTCGCCGGGTCCCCGGGACGGCGGTCCATGATCCGGGCGGGGATGGGTTTGCCGCTGATCCGCCGGGCGGTTTCGAGGATTTCCAGCACCGAAAGGCCGGTTTCGCTCCCCAGGTTGACCACCAGGCTCCGGTCCTCCCGGCGGATATAGTCCAGGGCCGCCGCGTGGCCCCGGGCGAGGTCGCTCACATGGATATAGTCCCGAAGGCCGGTCCCGTCGGGGGTGTCGTAATCGTTCCCGAAGATCCCCACCTCCTCCCGAATCCCGCAGGCGGCCTCCATGATCACCGGGATGAGGTTGGCCGGGTTCTGTTCCAGCCCGGCGATCCGGCCCCGCGCGTCGTAGCCCGCGGCGTTAAAGTAGCGCAGGCTGGCGAAGCGGATTCCCCGGAGCTTCTCGTACCACTCCAGGAAGCGCTCGATCTCCCGTTTGGTAAAGCCGTAGTAGTTTTCCGGCCGGGCCGGGTGTTTTTCGTCCACCGGCAGGTACGCCGGCTCCCCGTAGACCGCGGCGCTGGAAGAAAAGACCAGATACCGGATCCCCGCTTCCGACGCGGCATTGAGGATGTTGATGGTCCCGCTGATGTTGTTCACCGAGTATTTTTCCGGCTCCACCATGGATTCCCCCGCGGCCTTGAAGGCCGCCAGGTGAATGACCGCGTCAAAGGCTGGTCCGGCTCCCCCTCCCCGGGCGGCCCGGAGGAGGGCCGAATAATCCAGGATGTCCCCGTGGATAAAGGCCGCCTCGGGGAAGAGGTTTTCCCGGAGGCCGCTGGAAAGGTTATCGAATACGGTGACCCGCTGCCCCTGGTCGAGAAACTCCCGGGCCACATGGCTCCCGATATATCCGGCGCCGCCTACGATCAGTATATTCATGGGAACAGTATACTGAAAAAGGCCGGGCTGTACAACTAAGAGGGAAGCACAAACCGGATGAGCCCCTGATCCAGCCGCCATTTCACGGGGCTGTTTTTCGGGGGAAGCTCCGTCCGCAGGCCCCCGGAGGCTTGCAGCGGGATTCCTCCGGGGGCTTCCGCCTCCAGGATCACCCGTTCCCCTTCAAACACCCCCTGCTTAAAAAGGACGCTCATCAGGACCGGGTTTTCAGCTTCCCCCGCGGGGCCGCGGGCGGGCGAAAGGGCGTCCCGGGGAATAAAGATCAGGGGTTTTTCGGGGTTATAGGTTTCCCCCCGCTTTACCAGGAGCGGTCCCAAGGGCGAGACGATACTCCGTCCTTCGGGGGTCTCCCCGGTGACGGTACAGGGGAACACCGATCCGGCCCCGAAGAACCGGGCGCCGAATTCGGTTTTGGGGGCAAGGAACAGTTCCCGGGCCGAACCGGTCTCCAGAATCCGGCCGGCGGACATGAGGGCGATCCGGTCCCCCAGGACCGCCGCTTCTTCCCGGTCATGGGTCACAAAGATCCGGGGCGCCGGGCTTTTGGCGCCGATTTCCCGGAATTCCTTCCGCAGTTCCCGCCGCAGGGGGGCGTCCAGGCTGGAAAAGGGCTCGTCCAGCAGCAGGGCCTTGGGTTCCGTGGCCAGGGCCCGGGCTATGGCCACCCGCTGCCGTTCCCCGCCGGAGAGGGTATGGACCCGCCGTTTCGCGTATCCCGAAAGGCGGACGGTTTTCAGGGCATCCTCGACCATGTTCCGCCGTTTCCCGCGGGATATTCCCCGGATAAAGGGGCCATATCCGACATTGTTTCCTACATTTAAGTGGGGAAAAAGCGCTAAATCCTGAAAAACTACTGAAACGTTTCGTTTCCAGGAGGGGAGTTGATGCACCGGTTTTCCGTCAAGGAGGATGCTCCCCGCGTCTTCTTCAACAAACCCGGCGATCAGGTTGAGGACCGTGGTTTTGCCGCACCCCGAAGGGCCGGCCAGGACCAGGGTCTCCCCGTCGGCCACAAAAAAATCAACATCCACCACAAAGCCGCCGTACCGTTTTTGCAATCCCCTTATATTAAGTGCCATGGACGCTCCTTTTGGCCCCCGCCTCCGATAAAAGAAAGGCCCCGGCGCAGCATGCCATCAACAGGGTCCCCGCGGCGCAGGCCGTACCGTACCGGTATGCGCCGGCGGCCCGGTACACGAGGAGGGGCAGGGTTTCCCAGCCCTCAAGCCCCAGCATGAGGACCGCGTTGAGTTCCCCCAGGCTTATGGCCGCGGAAAAGGCCCAGGCGGACCGGA
>JAITRV010000139.1 GCA_031288215.1 Spirochaetaceae bacterium
TCAACGCCATTGCCACACTCCACAGGGGATCGTCCCGGGTTCCGCTATTCGAATCATCGCCGTTTTCGTCGATATAAAGGGTAATTTCTTCCGTATTCATGATTTTTATAATATCGCTCATTGGAAAATTCGCAAAGAAAAAAAGCAAATTCGCCCTTTTTGATATGACAATTGTAATATGAATGGCTCCCCGCGGGGCTCCATTACGGCGGAAGGAAATCGTTACCTTCGTATCTTGGGCGCATTTCCGGCGCGTTCGAACCAAAGGTTCGCGCGCCGGAAACCGGGCTATCCGCTTCAATTCCTCGTTTCCCTGCGGGAAACTGCGGTATTTCCGCTTCTATCCCTTGCGCGTTCTCAGCGGCGGCTTTTTCTGCGTTTGCCCTGAGGGGGATAGAAAAATTCCGTCTCATAGAGTACCGTACCGGTATGAATACTCGGAGACGGCTCGACGAAATCGCCGCGGAACGGATCATGATCCTTGACGGGGCCATGGGTTCCATGATCCAGACCTTTCACCTCACCGAGGAGGATTTTCGGGGCAGCCGCTTTGCCGCCCACCCCGGAAACCTCCTGGGGTGCAACGACCTCCTGTGCCTCACCAAACCGGACCTCATCGGGAAGATCCATGACGCCTACCTCGAAGCCGGGGCGGACATCATCGAAACCTGCAGCTTCAACGCCACCGCCGTCTCCCTGGGGGACTACGGCCTGGAGGGCCTCGCCTACGAGATCAGCGCCGCCGCCGCCCGGATAGGCCGGGCCGCGGCGGACCGGTACTCCACCAAGGAAAAGCCCCGGTTCGTGGCGGGGAGCATGGGCCCCACCGCCAAGAGCGGGAGCATTTCCCCGGACATGGACGATCCCGGCGCGCGGAGCGTCAGTTGGGACGAACTGGAGGCGGCCTACTACGACAACGCCCGGGGGCTGCTGGACGGCGGGGCGGACATCCTCCTCATCGAAACGGTCTTCGACACCCTCAACGCCAAGGCCGCCATATCCGCCGTCCGCCGCCTCCTTGCGGAACGGGGAACGCCGCCGGCGGCCTTCCCCCTGATGATCTCCGCCACCGTCGCCGACGCCGCGGGACGGCTCCTCTCGGGGCAGACCGTGGAGGCCTTCTGCATCTCGGTGCTCCACGCCGAACCCTGGGCGGTGGGGCTGAACTGCTCCTTTGGCGCGGAAGGGCTCCGCCCTTCCCTCGCGGAACTCGCCGCGGTCGCCCCCTGCCTGGTCAGCGCCTATCCCAACGCGGGGCTCCTCAACCAGGCGGGGGAATACGACGAGACCGCCGAAGCCATGGCGGAGCAGGCGGAGATCTCTATACGCCAGGGACTGGTGAACATCCTGGGGGGCTGCTGCGGCTCCACCCCGGCTCACATCGCCGCCATTGCCGCCACGGCCCGGGGCGCGCCTCCCCGGAAAGCCCCTTCCCGGCGGGGCTCCTTCCTCTCCGGCCTGGAAGGTCTGGAACTGGGCCGGGACTTCGTCCTCGTGGGGGAACGGGCCCACGCGCCGGGAAGCCGGCGCTTCCTCAAGATGATCCAGGAGGAACGTTACCGGGACGCCCTGGGGGTGGTCCGGAAGATGATAGGCCAGGGGGCCCGGGTGATCAACCTCTGCATGGACGACGCCTTCCTGGACGCCCCGGCGCTGATGAAGAAGTTCCTGAACCTGGCCCTGTCGGACCCGGATATCGCCCGGGTCCCCTTCATGATCGACAGTTCCCGCTGGGAAGCCCTGGAAGCGGGCCTTAAATGCCTCCAGGGCAAGGGCATCATCAACTCCCTCAGCCTCAAGGAGGGGGAGGAGGAATTCCTCAAGAAGGCCCGGCTCGCCCGGTCCTACGGCGCGGCGGTGGTGGTGATGCTCTTCGACGAACAGGGCCAGGCAGCATCCTTCCAGCGGCGGATCGAGATCGCCGCTCGGGCCTATGGCCTGCTCACCGCCGAGGGGTTTCCCCCGGAGGACATCGTCTTCGATCCCAACGTCTTCGCCATTGCCACGGGGCTCCCCGAACACGACCGCCTCGCCCTGGACTTTATCGACGCCTGCCGGTGGATCCGCGCCCACTGCGGCGGCGCCCAGATCTCCGCGGGGGTGTCGAACCTCTCCTACAGCTTCCGGGGGAACGACCGGGTCCGGGAGGCCATGCACGCGGTCTTCATCAAACACGCCCATGAGGCCGGCCTTACCCTGGCCATCGTGAACCCCGCGGAAATTTCCTATGAGGCGGTGGAACCCACCCTGCGCGGGGCGGTGGAGGACCTGGTCCTCTGCAGGATTCCCCCGGATCAGGCGCTGGAACGGCTCCTGGTCCTGGCGCGGGAACTCACGGATACCGCGCCGGCCATGGCCGCGGCATCGGCCGGCCCCGACGCGGCCGAGGCATGGAGAACCCTGCCGGTGGAGGAGCGGATCATCCGGGCCATGATCACGGGAACGGACGATTATATCGAGGCGGATATCCGGGAGGCCGCGGACCCGGCCGGCGGGGTCTTTGCCCGTCCCCTGGATATTGTCGAGGGGCCCCTCATGCGGGGGATGCAGGAGGTGGGCGACCGCTTCGCCCGGGGCGATATGTTTCTCCCCCAGGTGATCCGCAGCGCCCGGGTAATGAAGAAAGCCGTAGCCGCCCTCTACCCCGAGGGGGCTTCCCCTGAAGCAGCCCCGGAGGGGCCGGCATCTGAGCGGGGGCCGGAAGAATCCCCGGCGCTTATTCTTGCGACGGTTAAGGGCGACGTGCATGACATTGGGAAAAACATTGTGGGGGTGGTGCTGGGCTGTAACGGCTATCGGATACGGGACCTGGGGGTCATGGTTCCCCCGGAAAAGATCATCGAAGCCGCCCGCACGGAACATGCCGCGATCATCGGTCTTTCCGGGCTCATCGCCCCCTCCCTGGACGAGATGATCCGGACCGCCCAGGAAATGGAACGCCAGGGGCTGCGCATCCCCCTCCTCATCGGCGGGGCCGCCGCGTCTCTGGCCTATACCGCCCTGCGGATCGCCCCGGAATATTCCGGGCCGGTGGTGTACGTCCCCGACGCGAGCCGTTCCGCCGCCGTGGTCCGCGCCCTCCTCTCCGACACCGCCCGGCCCCGCTTCCTCGAAGAACTGGAACAGCGCTACCGGGAGGCGGTGGAACACCACCGGGCGATCCAGGGACGGCGCACCCTCCTCTCTCCGGAGGAGGCCCGGAAAAACCGGCTTCCCCCGGAAACCGGCGTCATCCCGGAACCCCGCATCCAGGGGACCATGACCTTTCAGGACTATCCCCTGGACCGGATCATCCCCTCCATCGACTGGAAGGGCTTCCTCCGGGCCTGGGATATGTCCCCCTGGAAAGCGGGCTTCTCCGGCAAGGCCCCCCAGCGGGAAGCGGAGGAAGCCCAGTTGCTGCGCGATGCCCGCTCCCTCCTGGAGGAGGTCCGCTCCCGAAGGCTGCTGAAGCTCCGGGGGGTTCTGGGCTTCTTCCCCGCGTCCTCCCGGGAGGAGGACCTGCTCGTCTACGACCCTCCCCCTTCCCCCGGCGGCGATCCGGGGCCGGAGCGGGCCCGCTTCTCCTTCCTCCGCAACCGGGAGAAAAAGCGGGCCGGGGGCGCCAATCTCTGCCTCACGGACTTCATCCCCGCCGAGCCGGACCGGGGCTGGATCGGCTTCTTCGCCCTCAGCGCGGGCTTCGGCCTCACGGAAGCGGAGGCCGAAGCCCGGAGGCGGCACGACGACTACGGCGCCCTGATCCTGGCGGCCCTGGCCAATTCCCTGGCCGAGGCCTTTTCCGAGGAGCTGCACCTCCGGGTGCGGCGGGAATTCTGGGGCTACGCCCCGGAGGAACGCCTGAGCGCGGAGGAGATCGCCCGGGGCGCCTACCAGGGCATACGCCCCGCCTTCGGCTACCCCGCCTGCCCCAACCACCAGGACAAGGCGATCGCCTTCGATCTCCTGGGGGCCCGGGA
>JAITRV010000153.1 GCA_031288215.1 Spirochaetaceae bacterium
TTACCTTCGTATCTTGGGCGCATTTCCGGCGCGTTCGAACCAAAGGTTCGCGCGCCGGAAACCGGGCTATCCGCTTCAATTCCTCGACTTTCCCTGTGGGAAAGTCTGCGGGATTTCCGCTTCTATCCCTTGCGCGTTCTCCGCGGCGGTTTTTGCTGCCACATGCTCACCGCGAACCGGCACAAGGTACCGCAACCGAAGCGGTTAAGGAAATCAGAAGATGAGTTCCTCCGCCCCTACCGGCCGGATGAACAGGACCGTTACCGCTCCGGGGCCGAAAAGCCCTTCTATCCGCGTCCGGTAGGCGTCCAGGTCGCCCAGGGGGACATAAGCCTGGATGGTCCCGGCAAAGCCCCCCCCATGAACGCGGCAGGCCCCGTTGAATGCGCCTCTATAGACGCTGTTGCCCCGGAGGAAATTCCGGGTTATCGTCAGGGCAAGGCCCAGGCTCTGTTCCCCGTCGCGGCGGGCGGAGCAGACGTTTTGCAGGAGTTCCCAGGAGGAATCCCCGGACTGGTTAACCAGGGCAAGGAAACGGGCCATATCCCCCTGTTTTTCCCAGGGGTCGGCCACGGTCTCCACGGCCCGCAGGGCGTCAACCATGGCGTCAAGGCGCTGGTTTTCTTCAAAGAAATGGATAGCCCGCAGGATCGCCCGGTCCCCCACGGCCTTCCGCAGTTCCGTCCCCCCGCTCAATACCTTTTCAAGGCTGGTTTCCCGGAGGAATCGTTTCCCGAAGAAGGCCGCCACCGCCTTCATCTCCTCGGGGATCGCCGCGTAATCCGGAGTCAGGTCCGCATGGCTCCCCCGGGTGTTCACCACACAGAGGTTGTAGCCCGCGGCCATGGGATCAAAACTCAGCCGTTGAATGCGGGGGGCGTCGTTATCGGCGAAATCTATCGCCGCCGCCCCCCCGGAGGCGCAGGCGATCTGGTCCATCAGCCCCGAGGGCTTGCCAAAGTAGCGGTTCTCCGCCACCTGGCCGATCTGAGCGATTTCCAGGGCCTGCCGCTTCCCCCCGCCGTAAAAGGCGTCGAAGATCCGGGCCAGGAGCACCTCCAGCGCCGCGGAGGAAGACAGCCCGGAACCGGGAAACACCGTGGAGTCCGCATGGGCGGTAAAGCCCCGGACCGGCGTTCCCCGGCGGGTAAGTTCCGCGGCCACCCCCCGGACCAGGGCCTCGGTGGTACCCGCCTCGGCGGGCAGCGCCTCCAGGCAGGAAAGGTCCACCGTCACGTCGGGGTAGCCGGTGGAACGGAAGACGACCCGCATATCCTCCCGGGGGGCCGCGACGGCCACGGAATCCAACTGGATCGAAGCGGCCAGCACCTTGCCCCGGTTGTGGTCGGTGTGGTTTCCCCCCAATTCGGTCCGGCCCGCGGCGGTAAAGAGCCGCAGGTCCCCGGCGGTTTCGGGGAAATCCCCCGGCGGGAAGCCCCCCAGGAAGCCCTCCACCAGGGCGGTATAACGCCGCCGGGCTTCCGTGATTCCGTTTTCTCCGTAGAGGGTCTCAAAGACCGGTTCTCCTTCGGGGGACGCGAATTTCCTGATGAGTTCTTTTCCGGTCATAGCATAACCTCGCTTTTTAAGATATATTAGTTTATCATATTATTCCAGTCGCATGGAATGATTTTATGGATTTTCTACTATATATATGCGGATGCATACATGCGGAGCGGCAATTCTTGATCGTTGCGCCGCGGGAGGAGTAAACGATGTGGCACGCTTTTGAGCCGGAAGAACACGAGTGGTATCAATGGAACCTGAACGGCGCCGCGGCCTATCTCCGCAGGGACGGGGATGAATGGCGGACCGCGTATCGCCCGGTCCTGTTCCATGAAATAGAAGACGGAACCGGCGGGCCTGAACCGGCCCCGCCGCCGGAGGGGCTTCCGGTCTATGTTACCGCCGGAGCCGGGCGGTCCGTCGCCCTCCGGCCTTATTTTGGGGACAAGCCCTCCCTGCTGAAGTTCTCCGGGCATCCGCACCTGCTTCCCGATGCGGAAATGCGGATTGGCCTGGCCCTGCCCCCGATGCTGCAGTTGGAGTTGGCCGATTCGCTGCCCCTGATCCGGTTTATGCCCTTCCTCTTCCCCGAAACCTGGTACGGCGAGGATACCATGTCCGGGTCCCTGTACCTGTCCCTTCCCCAGGAGCCCCGGGAGGCGGCGGCCCTCGTCCGGGGGGAACTCCTCCTTAAAAACGGCACGAAGGCGGCCCTGGACATTGACCGCCTGGTTTTGGACACCGAAATCCTGGGAATCTACGAACAGGAAGGCCGCCTGGCCTGCGAGACGGTCTTGCTGGAGGGCCTGCCCGGGGAGGATTTCCGGATAAGCCTCCTCCCCCAGACCCCCGAGGGCGCGCTGCGGCTCACCCCCGGGAAGAAACCCGGCGGGACGCTCATCCGCCGCGGGGTGGACCTGATCAAGACCATCGCCGGAAAATGATAGGGTTCCTGCATTTACTCAAAAAAGGGAGAAGGACCTTGAATTGGTGAAGAAATTTTCACAAAATTTTTCAAAAAAGTGAATTCATTGAAGCGCCCCGCAGGACAGTTCCATATAAGAGGGTATGAAACACCCTATCATGTGTCCGGGCCGCCTCCCGGCCGCCCTGCTCCTCTCCCTCCTGCTTCCGG
>JAITRV010000159.1 GCA_031288215.1 Spirochaetaceae bacterium
CACCGGGACATAAGCCGGGAACTGTTCCGGCTGGACTTTGCCTGGGCCGGCCCCGCGCCCCGGCCCGGTCAGTTTTTCCTCATCAAGCCGAAGCGATCCGCCGTATTTTTGGGCCGGCCCATCAGCGTCGCGGCCTGGGAACCGGAGCGGGAGGGTTTCCTCATCGCCCGGCGGGGCAGGGGCACCGGCGAGCTGGACGACCTGTATGCCGGGGAGGAGGCGGAACTCACCGGCCCCCTGGGAAATGCCTGGGGGGATTTCCCCCCTCCGGTGAACCGGGAGTCAGCGGACGCGGGCGTGGTTGCCCTGGTGGGAGGCGGCGCCGGGATTGCCCCCCTCCGCTTCCTGGCCGCGGAGCTTCCCCCGCGTTCCTTTGATTTCTATGCCGGTTTCCGCTTCCTCCGGGGGGAAGCGGAAGCGGAGGAGATCCTGGGGCCGGCGCCGCGCCGCGGCCGGGAGACGGTCGTCGCCGCGGAACAGGGCGGGGGGGGCCGTCCGGGCCGGATCACCGGCTTCATTGACCCGGCGCGGTATGCCGCGATCTATGCCTGCGGTCCCGAGGCCATGCTCAAGGCCCTCTCGGCGGCCGCCGCGGCGGCGGGAAGGCCCTGCTTCGTCAGCCTGGAACGGCCCATGGCCTGCGCCGTCGGGGCCTGCCTGGGCTGTACCGTGCGGACCCGCGGGGGGAACCGGCGCTGCTGTACCGAGGGCCCCATCTTCGACGCACAGGAGCTGATCTTCGATGACTAACGATCCCCGCCCCGCCACCCCCGTCCCGCCCCCGGAAACGGCCCTGCCGGAACTCCCGGTATGTATCGCCGGGGTCCGGTTCAAAAACCCCGTGATCGCCGCCTCGGGTACCTTCGGCTACGGCCGGGAATACCGGCCCTTCCTGGACGTGAGCGCCCTGGGGGGAATCTGCACCAAAGGCCTCACCCTGCACCCCCGCCCGGGGAATAGGGGCCGCCGGCTCCTGGAAACCCCCTCGGGGCTCCTCAATTCCATCGGCCTGGAGAATCCCGGAATCCCCGCCTTTATCGAGGGGGAACTGCCCGCCCTCAGGAAACTCGGCCCGGTGGTGATCGCCAACCTCTCCGGCTCTACGGTGGAGGAATACGCCGAGGGGGCCCGGCTTCTGGACGCGGCGCCGGTGGACATGATAGAGCTCAACATCTCCTGCCCCAACGTCAAAGCCGGGGGCATGGCCTTCGGCCTTGAGGCGGAAGCGGCGGCATCGGTGGTGGGGCCGGTCAGGAAGGCCGCCGGCAGCACGCCCCTGGTGGTCAAGCTTTCCCCCAACGCGGCGGACCTGGCCGCGGTGGCCCGTTCCTGCGTGAACGCCGGGGCGGACGCCCTCTCCCTGGTCAATACCTTCAAGGCGATGGCCATTGATATTTATAGAAGAACGCCGTTTTTTGACCATGTGACGGCGGGCCTTTCCGGCCCCGCCATACGGCCCATCGCCCTCAGAATGGTTTGGGAGCTTGGGGAAGCGGTGAAGGTCCCCATCATCGGCCTCGGGGGAATCGCCTCCGCGACGGACGCCCTGGAATTCCTCCTCGCCGGGGCCCGGGCGATCCAGGTGGGGTCCGCCACCTTTGCCCGGCCCGCGGTGATGGTTGAAATTATCCGGGGAATAGGGGATTATATGGAGGAACGGGGTTTTTCAACCCTGGGAGAACTTTCGATTCGGTGAATTCGGCGCCCTGAGGGATGCCGCGAAGGGGGAATGATGGAGGACGTGATAGGGCTCCTGCGGGAATCCGGGGCCATGCTGGAGGGGCATTTTCTCCTCTCTTCCGGGAGGCATTCGGACCGGTATTTCCAGTGCGCCCGGCTCTTGCAGTATCCGGATCGGGCGGCGGCGGCCCTGGAAGGACCGGCGGCCCGGATCCGCTCCGATATGGCGGCGGGGAAACTCGCCGTGGACGCCGTGGTAGGCCCCGCCATGGGGGGCATCATCGTGGCCTACGAGTTGGGCCGCCTCCTGGGGCTGCCCGCCTTCTTTACCGAGCGGGATGAGCGGGGGGCCATGTCCCTGCGCCGGGGCTTTGAGGTGGCGGCGGGGGCGCGGTTCCTCATCGCCGAGGACGTGGTGACCACCGGGAAATCCTCCGGGGAAAGCGCCGCGGTCCTGGAAGCCCTGGGGGGCCGGGTGGCGGCCCTGGCCTGTCTCGTGGACCGCCGCGCTCCGGGAACGCCCCTCCCCTGGCCCCTTTACCCGGCCTGCACCGTGGCGGTGTCCGACTGGGAGGCCGGCTCCTGCGGGCTCTGCGCCCAGGGCCTTCCCCTGGTAAAGCCCGGTTCCCGGCCGCCCGGACCGTAAAGCGCTAAGCCTACTCCTGGGGATCTTTCTGCGGCGGGGACAGGGGGTTTTTGATAATATACATGATCACTTCTTCAATAAAGATAAAAAAGACGATGCGGGATTTTTCATAGGGGTTCAACGCGTCATCCTGCCTGGTGTCGGTCAATACGAATATTTTATCGAATTCCTTGATCAGCGACGGATTATATTCTTCGAGGATCATGAGGCACTCGCTGCCTTTACTCTTTGCGGTCGTATACAAATCGGAAAAGGATCTAAAATTCCCGGTTGCCGAAAAAATAACCAGCATACTGTTTTCGTCAAGCAGACTCCTGACCGAGATTTCATCCGGCACCGCAATGATGTATTTGTTGGCGACAATATTTAATTTGTACGCAAAATATTGCGCGCAGATAAACGAAGGGCCGTAGCCAAAAAGAATAATTTTATTGTACAGCTTGACGAAATCGGCAAACTGCTCAACGAGGCTCCGGTCAAAGCGGTCAAGAAAATGCCTGATACGGTCAAATTCGCCGGAGGCAGGCCGGGCCGGCGGATCTTTACCGCAGAGAAAGGTTATATATGTTTTATAATTCGGAAATCCAAGCTTCTTTACGAATTTTGAAATTTTTGACGGAGAACATCCGCAGAGCCGCGCCGCGCGGGTAATATTGATGGGTTGAGGCTGATCGCCGCTTACCGCCTGTTTCAGGGTCATGTTGATTGCGGCATCCATCCTGTTCAATTTACCATAATTGATATTCAACATAACGGCGTTACCCTACCTCTTTTGTAATAAGCGCCGGAAGCCGGAGTTTGCGGACCTCTCAAAAAACCCGTTTCTTCCGTTTATCATGAGGTAAAAACCGTTTTGTGTCAATGAGCGGGCACAAATGGAAAATTTTCCATTTGCCCCGTATTTATTCAATTTTTTGAAAAATTTTCTAAATTTTTGTTGACAAATCGAGAAAACCCCCCGTATAATAGAGTGATATCAGGAGGTGCTCATGAGAGAAGCAATAATCAAGGAATTGCGGAGCCTGGTAAGCGAGGCGCAGATCAATCTTGATGCGGATGCGCTCTACGACGCGGCCGCGGATCGTTACAAAAAATATGCCAAAGCAAAAAAGGTTCTTGATGTGCCGATTCCCGCCGCCATCGTCTATCCAAAATCCGCCGGCGAAGCCGGCTCATTGCTGCGGTATTGCCTTGAAAACAAGATCAACGTCATTCCCCGAAGCGGTAAAACCGCCACCGAAGGGGGGCTGGAAAACTGGAAGGAAGGAACCATCGTCATCGACAGCAAATTGCTTGACCGGATCATTAAGATTGATACCTACAATATGCAGGCAACGGTCCAGGCAGGCGTTCAGCTCCAGCGGCTTGAAGATGAATTGAGAAAAATCGGCTTTACCACGGGCCATTCCCCTCAGTCGAAGCCGGTTGCCCAATACGGCGGACTGGTGGCAACCCGCAGTATCGGCCAATTCTCGACCCTTTACGGCGGCATTGAAGATATGGTTGTCGGCCTTGAATGTGTATTCCCCGACGGGCATATCGCGCGGATCAAAAATGTCCCCCGGCGCGCCGGAGGACCTGACATCAGGCATATCGTCATTGGCAGCGAAGGAACCCTCTGTTTTATTACCGAAGTAACCGTCAAGATTTACAAATTCTACCCGGACAACAACCGGTATCTTGGGTATCTTATCCGGGATATCGACACGGGCATTAAAATTCTTCGGGAGGTTGTCGTTAATGGCTACCGGCCTTCCGTTGCCCGTGTCTATTCCGAGGAAGACGCGAAACAGCATTTCTATCATTTTCATAAGAATAAGTGCGTGCTGATTTTTATAGCCGAAGGGCCGGAGGATATTGTCGCGGCAACGGCCAAGGGCATTGCCGCCGCCGTTGAAAAACACAAGGAAGGCCTTCTTGAACCCGTTGACCCCGCACTTATCGAAAACTGGTTCAACCGTCTGAACTGGTCCCAAAAGGATATCGACGATGAGATCCAGGGCATGATTGACAACGACCGGCACAGCGGATTTACGACCGAGGTATCCGCCGATTGGGAAACGATTCCGAAGGTTTACTATAATGTGATAAACAGAATCAGGAACGAATTTCCCCGCATCGCTGATGTAACCATGCTGGGCGGGCACTCATCCCACAGCTATATCAACGGCACCAATCTCTACTTCGTCTATAATTACCACATCCGCTGCAATCCCGAAGATGAGATGCGTATCTATCATCATCCTATCCAGCGGATAATCGTTGAGGAAACCCTGAGACTCGGCGGTTCCATGTGTCATCATCACGGTATCGGCAAGTATCGCAATGAGTGGACCAGGGAAGAACACGGTTCCGCGTATTATATGCTGCAAAAATTAAAAGACGCCTTTGATCCTGAAGGGATCATGAATTTTGGAACCATATTTTTTCAAGAAGAAGGGGCTCAATATCAGCGATAAAAACCCTTAACGGAAACGAGTATGCTAATGAAGATTATCTGTTTGGTTAAATTCATACCTGATGTGGAAGCAATCGGATATGACTTTGAAAAAGAATCCCTCGTCAGGGAAAATACAAAACGTGTCATTAATCCCGATGACGCGGGAGCCCTTGCCTTTGCGCTGATTTTAAAAAAGAAATATCCGGAGACGATCGTTGAGGCGGTAAGCATGGCGCCTTTGAGCGCGGCGGGAGAAATGAAGGACCTGCTGAGACGTCATGTCGATCGGGGGGTATTTATCACCGATCCGCTTTTTGCGGGAAGCGATACCTATGTGACCGCGCGGATACTGGCACGGTATCTTGAGACGCGCAGCTACGATTGTATCCTGACGGGAACCCATTCGCTGGACGGTTTTACCGCCCATATTCCCCTGCAGCTTTCCGAAGCGTTAAAGCTGCCTCAACTATCAGGAATTACGGGTTTTGTAAACGATCTGATCCGCGGTGACACGATGACGGCGGAGGTAGAGGTTGAAAGTGATGAGAGCACTTCTTTTTATCAGATCAGGCTCCCCGCGATATTAAGCCTCAACAAGGAAAGCCGTTACAAGCTGCCCTATGTCAGTTATAAGGACCTGGATATGAATGTGGATGACCGCTTCGTGATCGTCTCAAACAAAGAATTGGGATTCTCCGGGGATGAGGTTGGACTTTCGGGTTCACCGACCAACGTGCGCAGAACCTTCGTCCGCAAACTTGATATGAAGGCGGACCGGGTGATAGTACAAGACGACGATGCGGGTATGGCGGCCGTATACCGGCTCCTTCGGGAAAAGGGGTATCCGGATCATGGCTAAAACCCTTGTGTACATTGACGGGGAAGATGTCCCGCAGGAAGCGGCGCTGCTCGCCGCCGCGTGCCGGGTTTATCCCGGGAAGGATGATGAGGTGTATGCCGCTTCCCTCGACGATCTTCCTACGGGAGACTGCCGGGGTTTTGACGGACGGATACGTATCAAAAGCACTGGTATAGAGCCCTGGGATGTTTCTAATATCGTTGACTGCCTCGAGGCCCTGTACCGGACCTACCGGTTCGACTGTATTTTAACCGGCGTGTCCCGGTGGGGGGCGCGGATAGCTCCGGCGTTGGCGATGCGGCTGCGGACAGGACTCATCGCGGAGGTAACGGAGATCAACCGTGCCGCGGATCTGGTTGAGTTTATCCGTCCGGCTTATTCAGGCAAGCTTTATGCCTGCATCCGGTGTAAAAGCGTTCCGGTCATGGCAAGCATCAACCTGAACAGCTTTGAGCCTGAAACGTCCCGGGTGAGAGCGGCAAAAACGATTCCCTTCTTCCCGCCGCTGATCCGTGACACCGGGATAGTCCTCTTGAAGAAGGAAAAAAGGGAACTTCCTTACGATATCAGGGACTGCGAACTCCTCGTATCCGGGGGAGGCGGAGCGGCGCGCTATTTCAACAAGCTCAACGCCCTGGCGGCTGTTTTGGGGGGAAAGGTAGCCGCCAGCCGGAGCATTGTTGACCAGGGCATAGCCGGCAGGGAAATTCAAGTCGGGCAGTCGGGAAAGACCGTCAGCCCCCGGCTGTATTTCGCCGTCGGCATCCACGGATCGCTTCAGCATATTGAGGGATTAAAGGACGTTGAGACTATCATATCGGTAAACACGGATAAGAATGCCCCGCTGTGCTGTATATCGGATCTGGTTGTCGAAGGCGACGGATCGGCGTTTATTGATAAGCTGATCGCGTTCATAGCGTCTCAGAAAAGCGAATAATGCCATCGTAGATGGTAAAAAAAATAGGAGGTAGTGTATGAACATTACTGATTTCTCTATGGACTATTTTTCGCTTAAAGGAAAGACCGCCATCGTTACCGGCGGCAACACGGGGCTCGGGCAGGCGTTTTCGCTGGCCCTCGCTAAGGGCGGCGCAAACATCGTTATGCCGAGCATCATGCCCGATGATCCGGCCTTCAACGCGCTTATTACGGCGGAAGGCGTAAAGGCCCACTATATCCGCGGCGACATCACCGAAAGCGGCGTACCCAAAAAAATCGTTGAAGAAACGGTAAAAGTTTTTGGCGCCGTGGATATTCTGGTAAACTGCGCCGGGATCTGTCTCATCGAAGAAGTCCGCAAATTTGATCGTGTTCCCTGGGACAAGATGATCTCCATTAATTTAACCGCGGCCTTTGAAATGAGTTATGAGGCGGCTCAGGTTATGATAGAGCGGAAAAGCGGTAAAATCATCAATATCTGCTCCCTGTTTACCTGGCTCGGCGGGCAATGGTCGCCGGCTTACGCGGCGACAAAACATGGAATTGCCGGACTTACGAAAGCCTATTGCGACGAATTGGCCCAGTACAATATCCAGGTAAACGGCATCGCCCCGGGATATTTTAAAACAAAGGTAGCGGAAGCATCGATAAAAAATCCCGAAAGAAACAAATGGATAGTGGATCATACCCCGGAAGGGAGATGGGGAGACATCCATGATCTTATGGGAACCGTGGTGTTTCTGGCAAGCACGGCTTCGCAGTTCGTGAACGGGCATATTTTGGCGGTAGACGGCGGGTTCTTAACAAGATAGCGGGGGGATTGTATGGCTGAAAAGTATTTTATCGGAGTAGACGGCGGTTCCCAGAGCACGAAAGTTTTAATCATTGATCAGGACGGCAACGTAATCTGCAGCGCGTCGGAACCTCTGAGGCCGATGATCGCGCGGAATCCGGGCTGGATCGAACATCCCGACGATGATCTCTGGGATTCGCTCAAGACTGCGTTAAATAAACTGATGAAAAAATTTTCAGGCGATATATCCCTGATACAGGGTGTGGGCCTTTGTACTATCCGGTGCTGCAGGGTTTTTATGAAAGCCGACGGCGCCTTGGCCGCTCCGGTAATGAGTTGGATGGACGTACGGTCTTATGAAAAATTTGAAGACGCGGCGGACATCGCCTATACCTGCCCAACCACCGGATATATTACCCACCGGCTGACGGGAAAATTCACCGATACCGCGGCTAATGCTTTTCAATGGCAGTTTCCCGTAGATCTTGACACCTGGGACTGGTCAAAGGACGAACAGTATTTCAGCAGTTTTAAAATCCCCCGGGAGAAGCTGTTCGATTTACAGATGCCCGGTACGGTACTCGGCTACGTAACAAAAAAGGCTTCCGCCGAGACCGCCCTGCCCGAAGGCCTGCCGGTGGTAGCGACCGCCAATGACAAGGCCGTCGAGGCCTTGGGGGCCGGTCTTATCTCTGAAGATTCAGCCCTCATTTCCCTGGGGACCTATATCGCTTCAATGGTGTACGGCAAGAAAAATATTCCCGATCCTCGCGCGTACTGGACGAACCTCTCCTGTATTCCCCGGAAGTATCTTTATGAAAGCACCGGAATCAGGCGCGGAATGTGGCATATATCATGGTTCAAGGACATCATCGGCAAGGAGTTTGCCGAAAGGGCGGAGCGTAATTCCTTGTCGCCGGAGGAATTATTGGACCGCGAAGCCGCCGCTGTACCCGCCGGTTCCGAGGGGCTGCTCACCATACCTGATTGGCTTGCTCCCGCGGATCAGCTTTACCGCAAGGGCGTTATGATTGGTTTTGACGAACGCCATACCAGGGGCCACCTGTGCCGGTCTATTCTCGAAAGCATCGCGATGACCCTCAAGAATCACTACGATGCGATGATCGATGAACTTGGAATGAAGCCCGCGCGGATCATCATCTCCGGCGGCGGTTCCAATAGTAATGTGTTCATGCAGATTTTTGCGGATATGTACGGCACCCAAACGGTCAGAAATACCCTGAACGGAGCCGCCGCCTTGGGAGGGGCCATTTGCGCGGCGGTTGCTACCGGTGTTTATGGAAGTTTTGAGGAAGCGATAAGCAGAATGGTAACGGTTCGGGATACCTTCACGCCGGATTTGGAAAACACCAGGATATATAACCGGATTAACGAAGGGATTTACCGGGATTTGCCGGATCTGCTTGCGCCTGCCCTCAAAAAACGGCAGCAGGCATTCTCCTAGCGGGGCCGTGCGGTGATGAGCAGCATCGATGTTGTCTATAAACTGACGAAAGAGGAGGTGATGGAGACTTTGCTCTGTCTTGCCTGGAAGACGGAGGGACTGTTTAAGCGTATTAATTGTACGCTTTTGGGATTGCTGGCAGGATCCGTGTTATTTCTTTATCTGTATAATCCGGATAAGTTCTTCTTTATCCTGTTGGCAATGCTGGCCTTGGGCATGTTGTTTTTCTTGCTTTTTGGTACCGTGTTTATTCGCGGGAGAAAAGCGGCACAGCTTGCGAAAAAACACGGGACGTACAAACTGTCAATATCCGCGGACGGAATCGTATCGTTTGAGACGGACAGCCCGATCTTAAAGCGTTTCTGCGAGAATAAGACGGAATTTTTCTTTTCCGAGCATGTGATAAGCATCAAGATCGGGAAGGATGTGTATTGTATCCCACGACGGGTTCTTTCGGAGCGGCAGCGTGGCCTGATGAATGATTGCATTCCTCGGGAATCCACAGTACGAAATATAAAGACCATAAGGAGTAAGTCATGAGCAGTGCAAGTGTAAAAGAATCGGACGTATCGTTAAACAAATTGGTATTTTTTGTACCCTGGACGTTATTGGTTTTGATGCTCGTCGTGAGTTTTATCAACGCTGAAAAATTTCTGGGAGGCCTCAACGCGGTTACCGGGTGGATTCTGGGGAATTTTGCCTGGCTTTTCAATTTGACCACCCTTTTCTGCATGGTAACCATACTGATTGTTTACTTCTCGCCCCTCGGTAAAGTTACGATAGGCGGCAAGAAGGCCGTACCGATCCTGAGCTACGGCAATCTTGTGTGGGTAACCCTCTGCACAACCATAGCGGCGGGAATACTTTTCTGGGCTGCCGCCGAACCGATATATCACCTGTATGGGCCGGCAGCCATGGAAGGCGTCGAACCGGGTAGTCCGGGGGCGGCTATCTTTGCCATGAAAACCATGTTTTTGGAATGGACTTTTTCACCCTATTCAATTTATACGGTGGCGACGATTTTATTTGCTTTTGTATCTTATAATATGCGTATGCCGCCGTCCCTGGGTTCAGGGTTGGTACCCCTTTTCGGCGAGCGGATCAACAAATACCGGTCGATTGTTGACATTATCTGCCTTTTTGCGGTCTCGGCGGGCATGGCGGCATCCCTGGGTACAGGAACCATGACCATTGGGGGAGGCGTGGAAAACATCACGGGAATACGCAGCGGCCCGGTTTTATGGGCAATAATCATTGCGATTATTACAACTACCTTCGTTATTTCCAGCGTTTCCGGGATAACCAAGGGCATCAGAATCCTGTCATCTATCAACTCGAGAACGTATTTTGTACTGTTGGTATTCGTATTTATCTTTGGTCCTACCGCTTTTATGCTGAACTTTACGTTTGAATCCTGGGGCGCTTATGTAACTGATTTTTTTAGAATGAGTTTAGCGACCGGGGATATTTTCAAAGACGGCTGGGCAAAGGGGTGGCCCATATTCTACTGGTGTAATTGGCTTGCCTGGACGCCGGTAACCGCGGTATTCCTGGGGAAGATACTCAGGGGCTATACGGTACGAAAGAGTATACAATGCAACTTTATCATACCGTCAATTTTCAGCACCGTCTGGATGGGCCTTTTTTCCACCGCCTCAATTTATTATGAAACCACCGGTAAAGGCTTTCAGGAACTGCTTGCGACCAAAGGACCGGAATCGCTTGTTTACGCTATTTTCCAGCAACTGCCGCTGTCGATTATCATTATCCCCTTTTATCTTTTCATCGTTTTTATCTCCTTTGTGACGGCGGCGGATTCAAACACCACCGCTATCGCGGGACTCTGTACAACCGGCGACGTACAGAGCGAAGCGGAACCGCCGATGTATCTCAAAATAATATGGGGAATTACCATCGGCGGCATCACCTGGGTACTCATCACCCTTGCGGATATCGGCGGAATCAAAGCCGCCTCGAATCTGGGAGGTTTTCCCAATATGTTCCTGATCATTTTGTATGGAGTCGGCCTGCTTAAAATATGCCGTAACCCGAAACAATACGATACCTTCAAGGAGGATTACACGGAGAACGGCTGATAGCGCCATCAAGCCCGGGCCGGCGGCAGGCGGCCCGGGTTTGCGGCGTCAAGCCGAATGTTTCGCCGCTGCCCTCCTCCTTTTCAGTACCTCTTTTTTTCACATACCCTTGAATATTCCCCGGTTTCCTGATAGGCTTACGGACGCTTGATAAATCGGCACAGGAGTGGAGTATGGGGCGGACCGGAGTGTACCAATGATCGTCATGAAATTCGGGGGGAGCTCCGTGGCCGGCGCGGAACGGATCCGCTCGGTTGCGGAACTGGTGAAGGCCCAACTGCCCCGAAAACCGGTGCTGGTCCTTTCCGCCATGGGGGATACCACGGATCACCTGCTGGCGGCCGGCAGGGATGCCCTGGAGGAGGGGAGGGTGTCCATCGACACCATCGAAGGGCTTCACCTGACAACCATACAAGCGCTGGGCCTTGAAGGGCCGGGGGAGGAGGAGATCAAGCCCCTGCTGGAGGAGCTGCGGAACCTCCTGGTGGGCATATCCCTGATCAAGGAACTGACCGGGAGGACCCGGGACTACCTGGTTTCCTTTGGAGAGCGGCTTTCGGTGCGGATCGCCGCGGCCTACTTCAATGCCCGGGGGATACCGGCCCGGGCCCTGGATTCCTGGGACGCGGGGTTTATCTCGGACTCCCAATTTACCGCCGCGGAAATTTTGGAAGAAGCCTGGACCGCCATTCCCCAGGCCCTTGTCCCCCTGACTGAGGCGGGGGTGGTGCCGGTGGTTACGGGCTTTATCGCCCGGGACAGCGCCGGGAACATCACCACCCTGGGGCGGGGGGGATCGGACCTCTCCGCCACCGTCATCGCCGCCGCCTGCGGGGCTGAGGAGGCCCAGGTCTGGAAGGACGTGGACGGGATCCTCACCGCGGATCCCCGGCTGGTGGAGGGGGCCTTGCCGGTGGAAACCATCACCTACGATGAGGCGGCGGAGCTGGCCTATTTCGGCGCCCAGGTGCTGCACCCCCGGGCGATGCAGCCCTGCAGCAAGACCGGAACGGCGGTACTGGTGAAGAATTCCTATAACCCGGCGGCGCCGGGAACCCGGATCGTCGCCAAAATTGGCGACGCCGGCGCCCGAATTGGCGACGCCGGCGCCCGAATTGGCGACGCCGGCGCCAGAATTAGCGGCGCCGGCGCCCGGATTGGCGGCGCCGCGGCCGCCAAGGCCGGCCCCCCGGTCCGGGCCATCACCTCCCGGAAAAACGTCACCCTGGTGGACATCATTTCCACCCGCATGGTGGGGCAGTCCGGATTTCTCGCGGAGGTCTTCAACGCCTTCGCCCGGCGCCGGATTTCCGTGGATATGGTGGCCACCAGCGAGGTTTCGGTCTCCCTGACTCTGGACGCGGACTATGAACTGGCGGATCTGAAGAAGGAATTGACCCGGATCGCGGACATCACGATCAAGACCGGCAAGGCCATCGTGACCATCGTGGGGGACGTGCGCCGTTCCTCCCAGATCCTGGCCCGGATCTTCAGGACCTGCGAACTGCTTGGGACGCCGGTGCAGATGGTGTCCCAGGGGGCCAGTAAGGTGAACATCAGTTTTATCGTGGACGATACCGAAGCGGGGGATGTGGTAAAGGCCCTGCACGATGATTTTTTTGGGCCCCTTCTCTCCCCGGGGAAGGGAGCCGCTCAGGGAGGTGACGCATGAATATCGCCATTATCGGGTACGGCACGATGGGGAAGCTGATCGAATGCCGGGCCGAAGAGCGCTCCCACCGGATAACCGCGGTGGTAGACTCCCATGCCCCGGAGGACCGGACCCGGTCGGGGCTTCCCATTCTGCGGGCCATTCCCGGCGAGGAAAGCGCCGGCGCGCTGGGAGCCGCCGATGTGGCCTTTGAATTTACCCGGCCTGCCGCGGCGGCGGAAAACATCAAGGCCCTTCTCCGGCGGAAACTTCCGGCGGTGGTGGGGACCACCGGCTGGTACGACCGGCTCCCCGAACTGGAGAAGCTGGCCGCCGAGACCGGTTCCTCCCTGCTCTGGGCGGCCAATTTTTCCCTGGGGGTGAACTTGCTGTACCGCATCGCCGCCTTTGCCGCGAAACTCGCCGACCCCTTCCCCGAATACGACGTGGGCGGCTGGGAGGCCCACCACAACCGCAAACAGGACAGCCCCTCGGGGACCGCCAAGATCCTGGCGGAACGGGTCCTGGCCCAGATGACCCGGAAGAAGACGGCGGTCTATGAAACCCTGGACCGCCCCCCGAAGCCGGAGGAACTCCACTTTCCCAGTCTCAGGGCCGGTTCCATGCCCGGCCTCCATACGATCTTTCTGGATTCCCCGGCGGATACCATCGAGATAACCCATACCGCCCGGAACCGGGACGGCCTTGCCTCCGGGGCTATCCGGGCCGCGGAATGGCTGGTATCATGTCCCGGACCGGGAGAGCCGGCGGGGGCGGTCCGCCGGGGGGTCTATACCCTGGATGATGTGCTCAAAGCGATATGGGGCCCTTCGTTAGACGGGGCTTCATGATACGGGCTTAAACAGAGGAGCTGCGATGAACGAGTTGCGAGGGGCCTTTACGGCGCTCATTACCCCCATGCACGAAAATGGGGAGCCGGACTATGACGGATTCAGGGAGCTTATCCGCTTCCAGCTTGCGGAGGGGATCGACGGCATCGTCCCCTTGGGAACCACCGGGGAAACCCCCACCCTGGAGGAGGATGAGGAGGAAAAGCTCATCCGGATCGCCGTGGAGGAAGCAAAGGGCAAGGTCCCGATTATCATCGGGACCGGCTCCAATAACACCAGCTACGCGGTCCTCTACACCCGCCGGGCCCGGGACCTGGGGGCCGACGCCGCCCTGGTGGTTACCCCCTACTACAATAAACCCAACGACGAGGGCCTCCTCCGGCACTTCAAAGCAGTGGCCGCCCTGGGGCTGCCGGTGATCATCTACAATATCGCCTCCCGGACCGGGCGGAACATTTCCGCGGCCCTGATAGAGGAGCTTTCCCGGATTCCCGGCATCATCGGGGTAAAGGAAGCCTCCGGGGACGTGGTCCAGATGGGGGACATCATCCGGGACGCCGCGGCAAAACGGCGGGCCGAGGGGCGCCCCTTCACGGTCCTCTCCGGAGACGACGGCCTGACCGTGCCCCTCATCGCCCTGGGGGGAGACGGGGTTATTTCGGTCATTTCCAACCTGGTCCCCGGCAAGGTGGCCGCCCTGGCCAAAGCCTGCCTGGCGGGTAACTTTGAGGAAGGCCGGCGGCTCCACTACGAGCTTTTGCCCCTGATAAAGGCCGCCTTTATCGAGACCAACCCCATCCCCATCAAGGCCGCGATGACCTGGGCGGGGCTCCCCGGGGGTCCTGCCCGGCTTCCCCTGGGGACCCTCTCCCCGGAGAACGCGAAACGCCTCTATGCGGTCCTCGAGTCCCTCGTACCCCGTAAGGACGGAAGAACCGGATAGGAGCACTTACCGGGCATGAGCGGAGCGGAAGCCTCCCCGGAGCAGCGTTCCGGGAGGCTCTGCTTCTTCGGTTGGCGGGTAAACGCCGATGCCCCGCCGAAATATCCGCGACATTATCAATAACGAAATGAAAGCCCGCCTGGATAACGAAATCGAGGGTATGTAACCGCTCAAGGCCTGACCGGGAACGGGGGAGGACGACCCGCCCGGCTACCCTTTCCGGCAGCGGCTGCACCCTAAGACATGGACATGGGAGCGGCCGGGTTTGTCGAAGATCCGGGCAATCAGGACATCCTCCACCCCCAGATCGGCGTCGCAGACCGGGCAGGTCCGCAGGCGGCTGCCGTCGAGGCAGTAAACGCAGCCGGAAATATGCATGATCCGGCTGTCCTTCCCCCGCATGGAAGGAAATGCCGTGGATTTTACCCGTTCCCCGGCGTCAAGCCGGGCGGTACAGAGGGGGCAGGTCCGGACCTCCCCGGCCCGGCCGTCTGCCCCGCCCCCTTTGGGGAGGTCCTTTCCCTGCTTCCTGCCCGCTGAGGGGGATGCCCGGTTTCCCATCCTGAAAAAGAGGGTATAGCCGAACCAGAGGAGTGCGGCTCCCAGGATCGCCAGAATACTGATGTGAATCCAACCGACCATATCGATCCTCCCCCTTTTAATATCGGAACAAGGGAAGCCGCCTTGATGGTGTGCCGGCCCTTGGGTATACTGAATTTGTGGCACATCTGTATATCGTCGGCACCCCCATCGGGAATTTGGGGGATATGAGCTTCCGGGCGGTGGAGATCCTCAAAACCGTGGGGGCCGTGGCCTGTGAAGATACCCGGCGGACCCTCAAACTCTTGACCCATTTCGGAATCCGGGTCAGACTCATCTCCTGCAGGGCCCGCAATGAGGGCGTTGCCGCGGAAAAGGTCATCGCCGCCCTCAACGAGGGGCAGGCCGTGGCCTATGCCAGCGATGCGGGTACCCCGGGGATAAGCGATCCCGGGGCCCTGCTGGTCCGGCTTGCCGTGGAGGCGGGGCACGAGGCCGTCCCCATTCCGGGCCCCTCGGCCTTTGCCTCCCTGGTGAGCGTCGCCGGAGGCCGGGACAAGGCCGTCCGCTTTGAGGGCTTCCTCTCCCCCAAGGGAGGGCGCCGCCGTTCCCGGCTCCGGGAACTTCTCGCCGGGGAAGCGGCCATTGTCCTCTACGAGTCCCCCTTTCGGATTCTCAAGCTTCTGGAGGATCTTGCCGAAATTGATGAAAAGCGGTATATCTGTATTGGGAGGGAGATGACCAAGGTTCATGAGGAATACCTCCGGGGTTCCGTTGCGGAAATACGGGAGATTTTAATGCAAAAAGAGGAACAAATCGGTGAATTTTCCGTATTTGTATCTGGAAAGAAGACCGGTTCCTGTGTAAACTTATAGTATAAATGTGCCGATAATGGGGGTAGGTAGGATATGAGTATGACGGTTGACAGGATAGGCTCCATAGATCCCATTCAGCCCGGTAAAAAAACCGGGAGGAACAGCCACGTAAGCCCGCATGAAAAAGCCGATTCCATTGCCTTCTCTTCGGAGGCGGTTGAAAAGGGGGATTTGTACCGGGCCATGGAGCTGGTGTCCTCCGCATCGGATATACGGGAGGAGCGCATTGCCGAACTCAGGCAGAAGATCAACGATCCCGCGTACCTCAACGATACCCTGCTTGAAGCCACCGCAGACCGCATTATGGCCGTTTTCGGCTTATAATCCGCTTCTTCCTCCCGCCTGAGCCGCCGGCTCCTGCTATTCCGCTTTAATCTCCCGGGAAAACCGTTCCACCAGGTTGTCTATATGCGCCTTTGAGGTAAAGCCGAATTTCGCCAGGACCGAGGGCTCAAATTGCTCAAAGGCGATATTGCCGTTTTCATATTCGCAGAACATATTGGCCATATACACGGCTTCCACGAGGGCCTGATATTCCTCCGGGGCGGCGGTGGGATCGTGGTGAAACCGTATGGCCTGGATCAGGGGATCGGGAAAATTCCATTTTTCGGCGACCATGGCGCCGATTTCCGCATGGTTCAACCCCGCGGCCAGGTCTTCAAAGGTGGACGGGGGCAGGTCTTTTTCCACGCAAAAGTTCCGGATCCGCTGCAGGAGCTCCGGGTGGACATTGGAAAAAATTATCTTCCCCATGTCATGGAGGATTCCCCCCACATAGGCGTCATCCAGAAAATTCCGGTCCCGGCGGAACGTCTTTACCAGGTTATACGCGAAAAAGGCGGTCCGGTAGGAATGGGTCCAGAGCACCCGTTTATGCTCCGTATCATCCCCCAGGATCTTCTGGGTTCCGTAGGAGTAGAGGAGGTTCTTAATGCCCCGGATACCGACCAGTCTGACCGCCTCGGAGATGCTATCCACCTTTTTGGCCAGCATATACTGGGCGGAATTCACGATTTTCAGGAGATCCGCGGTCAATGCCGGATCCATAGAGATCTTCCGGGCTATATCGGCCATTTCCGACTTCGGATCGTTGATCAGCCGCTGGACCGTCAGGATATTTTCCGGGAATTGGGGCAGGGAATTGATATTGTCCACGATGGTGGAAGAAAGGAGGGCCAGATTTTCTACCCTGGTTTGATCCAGGGGGATGATGATCCGGGCGATGGTTTCCTTTTCCGTTCCCGTGAGGTCAAAACAATCCTCGTCCAGGCCTATTTTCTTGAGCATCAGGACCAGGATCACGAGCCCGAGCCCCGCCCCCTCGGAACTGTCCAGGACCTGGGCCATGGCATCCGGAAGATTATCGTACTGCCGGGACCGGGCCAGTTTATCGTGGATCCGGATAAGCTCCTTTCTGGTGACCGTTACGTTGTTCCGCACCTCGATGAAGATAATATTCCGCTTGATCTGCAGGATCAGCTTGATATAGAGGCCATATTCCTTCTGAAGCTGCAGGTAATGGGCTATATTACCCAGGGTTTCTTCTTTAAAGGTCGCCATCCCCCGTTTGTAGTCTTCCTCATTGGTAAGGCTGAGCCCCTTTTCTTTAAAATAAACCCGTTTGGTATTTGCCTTTTTCGCGTTTCCCGCCAGTTCACGGACACAGTAGGCCAGATAATCCTGTAATTTATCTTGACCGACCTGCCTTAAAAAAACGGCGATCACCTGCTCGATATAGAGTTCTATCTCGTGGGGCAGGGTAAAAGTCGTTATCGTCAACGGAATTCCCGATTGAACGGCTTTTCTTACCTTTAATTCGTCAACTATCAATCCTTGTGCAACAGCCATCGATTTTTCCTTATGAATACCTTCGATTCGGAATCCGGGAACATCATTCCAAATTGAAACTCAACATCCGGAATCTTGAAAATAAACTCCCGATATTATAGTTTATAGCATTGGCCTTTTTGACGCAAGACCAAGGAGGAAATTTTTTTCTGGGGGAAATACGATGTCGGAATTGAGGATCCTTGAAGGGTTGGTTGCGTTCTTCCTTATCCTGCCCTTACTCAAGCCCTTTTTGAGCAAACTGGACCCCGGCGGCGTGGTGCTGCTTCCCCTCCTCGGCCTGGGCATTACCATCGCCGTCTTTCCCGTTTACGGCTTCAGGGTGGAATGCGTCCCCCTCCTGGTTTTTGCCCTGCTTGAAACCCTCCTGTACCTCCCTTCCATGGTGATGCTCCTGAAAAATCCCCGCTACGATACGTCCCTGAACGACCGGCCCTTCCTGTCCGCGATCTCCCTGGTGTTCCTGGCGGCGGTAACGGGCCTCGCCCTCTGCTTTGCCCCGGTGGAGGCGGCCGGCAGCGACCCGGAGGCGGCGGTCCGGCTCCTTGAGGCTCCCGATGGGGCCTCCTATACCCTGCGAATTTACGGAAGCGGGACCGGCGGCTCCGGGGAACCTGCCGCGGCCCGGCCCCTCATGGTCCTCATTCCCCCCAAGTCCGGTTCGCTCATGACCGTGGACCGGGTATGCCGGGAGCTGAGGGACCGGGGCTTTACCGTGATAAGCTACTCCCGGAGCTCCGGAACAGCGCGGGGAGACCGGGGCCTGACGCCGCCGGAGGTCTACGGCTTCTGGAGCATCCACCGGCGGGGCCACCGGTCCGCGGCGGCCAATGCCCGGGGCAGGGCCCTGGAAACGGAACGCCGGGAAGAGCTGGGCTTTCTTCTCTCCCGGCTCCGGGAGCTGGGGAGGGATCCCGCCCTGGCCGGCGTCGATCCCCGGAACATCTTTCTTGCCGGATACGGGGCCGGGGGCGGGGTCCTGGCGGCGCTGGCCGCTTCCCCGCGGTTTAAGGCGGAAAATCCCGGCGTCCGGGGGATCATCTCCGTTGAGGGCTCCATCTTTTCGGCATTCCTGGAGGAGCCGCCCCCCGCGCCGCCGGATCTCTCGGACAAGCCCTGGTACCGGCGGCTCCTGCCCCGGATCGCCTACCGGCTCTCCCGGCTCAGGCCGAAAAAAATGGCCGGCCCCGGTCCGGGCCTGGCCGCCGGCCTTCCCCTGCTCTGCATCGTCTCCGACCGGGCCCTCGAAGACCGCCACCGGGAGGGCCGGTATGCCGCCCTCTTTGCCGCCCTCCGCTCCTCCCAGGCGCCCGCGGTCCTGGCGGCGGTACGGGGGGCGGGCCCCCTGGATTACTCGGACCTCCCCGAAAAACACCCCCTCTACCGCTTCCTCTTTCCCGGCGGCCCCGGGGGGAGCTGGAAAAACCGGGACTTCCCCGGGGGAACCGCGTCCCTCATGGCGAATTTTGCCGCCCTTTTCCTGGCCGCGGAAGTTCCCCCCGGCGAGGCTCCGCCGGAAGGAGCGCCGCGGCGGGAGAGTCTGCCCCGCAGAACTCCCGTGGCGGGGGTCTCCCTGGAAAGCGGCGGGGTCTGGATTTTTCATAAGCCGGAGGATATACTGGGATTATGACGACCCAACAACTGGACGCTTTTTTCAGGAGCGTCCTGGACATCGACGGATTCGGCGCCGTCGATCCTTCCCTCAACGGGTTACAGGTGGATAACGACGGGGCCGAGGTGGAAAAAATCGCCTTTGCGGTGGACGCCAACCTGGAAACCTTTACCCGGGCCGCCGCCGCCGGCGCGGGGATGATCTTCGTTCACCACGGCATCTTCTGGGGAAACCCCCTTCGGATTCAGGGGAGCCACCGGCAGCGGATTCAGTTCCTCCTGGATCACAACCTGGCCCTCTATGGGGTTCATCTCCCCCTGGATCAGCAGGGGGAACTGGGGAACAACGCGGTGCTGGCCCGGCTTTTGGGGATAACGAATCCCCTTCCCTTCGGCTTGTACCGGGGGCGCAAGATAGGGTATAAGGGCCTCCTCGCCGTGCCCCTGTCTATAGAGGAGGCGGTCAGGCGGATCGCCTTCATGGACCGGCCGCCCCTGGCCGTCTATCCCTTCGGCAAGCGGGAAAGCCTGAGTTGCGCGGTGGTCTCCGGGGGCGCCGCGGACGACGCCCTCCAGGCTATTGAGGAGGGCGTCGATCTCTTTGTGACCGGGGAAGCCTCCCACGAGGTCTATCACGCGGTCCTCGAGGGGGCGCTGAACATGATCGCCGGCGGGCATTATTCCACCGAGGTATGGGGGGTCCGGGAGATGATGGAACGCTGCGCCGCCCAGTTGAATATGGAGGTCGAATTTATCGACGTTCCCACGGGGCTCTGAGGCCCCAGGATAACAAACGCGAGGGGAGGGCGCACGCGCGGACGCTCACGAAAGGGGCCCCGCCCCAAGGAGTTATGTATGAAACGGTTTTATGAAAGTAATTTTTTTCCCTTCTTGCTGACCGGCCTGGTCATTGCGGCCGATCAGGGGGTTAAGTCGTTCATCGTAAAAAACTGGCCCGACACCACGGGCCGGGGGGTATTTATCAAGGATGTCTTTGACAACGGGCTGCTGTGGATCTTGCATGTCCGGAATAAGGCTATCGCCTTCAGTCTGGGGCATAATCTGCCCGATTCCATCCGGCCCGCCCTTTTTATCATCATTCCCCTGTTCTTGCTGGTGGCGCTTATATGGTATTACTTCAAGTCCAACGAAATTACCCCCCTGCAGCGCTGGGTGGTGGCGGGGATAATCGGCGGGGGCATCGGCAACCTCATTGACCGCATCTTCCGGCCCCAGGGGGTGGTGGATTATATCAGCGTGCGGTTCTTCGGCATTTTTGGGCTTGAACGGTGGCCGACCTTTAACATCGCCGACGCCAGCGTGGTCGTAAGCTGCATCGTCTTGCTGTGCTCCATCATCTTCATCCCCGCTTCCTCGAAGGCTCAAGCGGATGCGTAAAAAGACCGCCGTCCTCTTTGTCATCCTGGCGACCCTGTTCAATATCCTGGTTACCCTCCTCTGCCTGGCCCTGCTCATCCTCCTGGTTTTCCTGGGTATTATTCCCCGGCTGCCCCCACAGGCCGCCCGGGGAGCTTCTTCCTGGGCCCTTCCCGCGGTCTTTGCCGGGGCCCTCATCCTGTCCTTCATAATTCACCGGCTCGTGCTGAAACGGTTCATCAAACGCCTGCAGCGGGGGGAGAACGCGGGGGATGCCGCCTAAACGGGGCCGGCCCCGCTCACGGCGGTGCCCCGGCCTCCGGGGTCTTTGCGGCTTATGTGCGTCAATACCCGTCGGACATGGACCGGTTCACGTCCCGCTGGTAGAGTTCCTGGTAGATGAGGCTGCGGGTTTTTAATTTGTCTTTTACGGGCTGGGCGAAGGGCATATACCGCCAGAAAATACTCCGGACTTCCTTGTCCAGCTTCTGGGTCCCCTCGCTTTCCTTGGTCATCCACACGATATAGTCATCGATAAAACAGGCCTTCAGATCGCCCTTGATTTTCCGGGAGGAAAAATACTGGTAGTAATTGCCGGTCAGCCCCTCCTCCATCCAGTAATAGGCCGCCTTTTCCTTGGCTACCTGCCAGCGCAGATCCGCCACGGCGGACAGCAGGGCAATGGTGAGGTTCTTGGGGTACATGGGGACCGCGATACGGCCCCGGCTGGTGGCCCGGTTCAAGCGGCTGAAGGGTTCCCAGCACATCCCGACGTCCCCGTAATTGGGCAGGAGGATCACGTAGGGGACGATCCGGTTGACCTTGTTCTTATAGATCCGGTGAAAAGCCTCCGGATCGATGCTTTCTATCCGGGACAGGAGGCTCATTATGTTTTCCCGCAGGCCGATGTCATTCGGGAGGGAGTGGAAATATTCCCTGGTCAGGATGGGGAATTGGTTTCCCTGGCGGCCGATGGTCATCTTGGCCATCTGCCGGATCGTCGAGAATTCGGTGTCCACCGCCTGGACATCCGCTTGCGGAAGGCCCCCTTCTTCCGCCAGTTTGGCCTGGATGGTGTTCACGTCTTCCTGGGCTTGGTAGAAATCCCGGGAGAAGGTCTCCAGTTCCCGGTCCGATTTGAGCATGCTTTTTAAGACATCCTGAACTTCGGTAAAGGCCCTTTTTTGTCCCTCATCGTAACAGGCGCTGATGTCCGGTAACCCCTCCATGTGCCCGTGCTGCATGATGTTCTGAATCCGTTCCAAAAGGGCTTTTTCCAGGTTGATCCGCTCTCCGTGCTTGGCCTTGAGCAGCCCCCGGGCGCCCTCCAGTTTGCCGTTGGCCTTTTCCAGCAACTGCTGCAGATGCCCCGAGGTATTGGAGCGGGAAACCTGGACTTCATCGGTGGTCGACGGCTGGATGACGCCGGTCCCGACGGCCTTGAGCCATTCATCCACATAATAAATAGGCTGGGACAGCTCGTTTTCCACCACCGCCTTGGCGAAGGTATCCCGGTCCTCGATATCGAGGAAGGTGGGATGCAGGATGCCGAAGCGGAGGAGGAACTTCTTGGGGGCGGCGATTTTTCCCGGCGCCTTCCGGGCGACGCCGGCCAGAAAGTCCCAAAACGCGGTGGATAATTGCTGACGGAAAACGCTTCTATCCTTGGGATCTTTGGTATTGAGGTACTTCTGCAGGATCGTATGGATCCGCTGGGCGCCGTCCCCTTCGTTGGCAAGGATCTGTTTATAGTAGTTAGGATCGTTAAAAACCCCATGGGGCTTTTCTTCAAAGCGCTTGGTTACGGCGGGAAAGCCGGAGGCTTCGACGTCTGTCTCCGAATCTGCTGTCCGCCCCTGCTTTCTCTCGGATTTATCAAAAAAAATATCAGAATCGTGGACCGCGGGTTTAGCCGGAACGGAGACCGTTCCGAGTAATGCGGCAATTTCAGGGTCCATCTCTCCTTGAAACATGCTATCTTGTGTCATCTCTTTTTATGGTAGTATGTTTCTTTGCGCCTGTCAATGCCGACGAAAACTGACGCCGGGGTGTATTCTTTGCGCTGATTATATGGTATGTTATATTCATGCGCGCCCATATTAAACCGCACCGTTTTACCGGAACGGTCAGAGTCCCTGCCTCAAAATCCCATACGATCCGGCGGCTCCTTTTGGCGGCCCTTACCGAAGGAAGCTCGGAGATCGCCTATCCCCTGGATTCCCTGGACGCCCGATCCTGCGTCTCGGTGTGCCGGGCCCTGGGGGTGGAGATCGCCGAACACCAGGACGGCGGGGGACGGCTGGTCCGTTGGACGGTTCGGGGGGTGGGGCCCCGGCGTCCGGACGCCCCCGCCGCGGCCCTGGACGTGGGGAATTCCGGTACCACCCTCTTTTTGGCCCTGGCCGCCGCGGCCCTGGGGTCCTCCCCGGTGAGCTTCACCGGGGATGCCCAGATCGCCCGGCGTAGCGCCGGCCCCCTCTTGGCGGCCCTCTCCGGCCTGGGGGTCCGGGTCGCTTCCGGCCCCGACGGCTGTATCCCCATCACCGTCCGGGGGCCCTGGAAGGGGGGCCGGGTCAGCCTTCCCTGCCCGACCAGCCAGTACCTCTCGGCCCTCCTCATCGCCGCCCCCCTGGCCCCGGCGGGGGTGCTTACCGAGATCGAGGTCCCCCTCCTCAACGAGCGGCCCTATATCGAATTGACCCTCTCCTACCTTAAGGCCCAGAACATCCCCTGGGAGGGGGCGGCGGACTTTTCCTTCTTCCGCATCCCCGGCGGGGCCGCGTACCGGCCCCTCTCAGGGCCCGTGCCCGCCGACTTTTCCTCCGCCGCCTATCCGGGCTGCGCCGCCGTCATCTCCGGGGGGCCGGCGACCCTCCTGGGCCTTGACCCGGAGGACCCCCAGGGGGACAAGGCGGTCTTCGAGATACTCCGGCAGATGGGCGCCGAGGTCTCCTGGTCCGGGGAAGGCGGGGACCGTGCGCTCACCCTCTCCCGGAGCGGGTCCCTGCGGGGGGGCGTCTTCGACCTGAACGATACCCCGGACCTGCTGCCGGTCCTGGCCGCCACAGCCGCCTATGCCCGGGGGGATACGGCCCTGGTCAACGTGGCCCACGCGCGGATCAAGGAGACCGACCGGATCGCGGTGATGGCCCGGGAACTGGGCAAGCTGGGAGTGGCCTGCGAGGAGCGCCCCGACGGCCTCGTCATCCACGGCACCGGAACGCCTCCGGCGGGGGGCCTCGTGGACGGCTGCGGGGATCACCGGGTGGTGATGGCCCTGGCGGCGGCTGCCCTGGGGGCGGCGGGGCCGGTGGAGATCGACGCCGCCGAAAGCGCCGCGGTAACCTACCCGGGCTTCCTGGAGCTTTTAACCGTAAAAGAAGGATAAAAGATTCAGGATAAGCATAGGATGGAGCAGAGGAAACGATGCGTATTGTCATTGTAGGGGGCGGGATGGTGGGCAGCCAGCTCGCCCGGCATCTTATCCAGGAGAAACATGACGTTTCCCTGATAGAGCCCAATGAGGAGCGTGCCCGGCACGCCTCCAACCGGCTGGACTGTTTTGTCCTCCAGGATGAGGGGAACAGCCTCAACGCCCTGGAAGAGGCGGGTATCGCCAAGGCCGATGCCCTGGTCTGCGTAACCGATTCCGACGAGGTTAACATGATCACCTGCGGCCTGGCCGCTTCCCGCTACCCGGCCCTCCTTAAAATCGCCCGGGTGCGGAACCACGATTATACCCGGCTGACCCGCGGCGGGGAGCGCCCCTCCCCGGACAAAAAGGCCGCCGGCAGGGAGGCCCCGGCCCAGGAGGTCGAAGCCGGAGATCGGGCCGGGCCACGGGCCTTCGAGGATTCCCGCATCCTGGGGATCGACTTCTTCGTCCATCCCGACGTGGAAGTCTCCCGGTCGGTGCTGAACGCCGTAGAACACGGGGCCATGGGGGATATCCTGGCCTTTGCGGGCACCCCCTATGAGTTGGGGTCCATTGATATAGAGGCGGAAAGTGTCTTTGACGGCCTGGAACTGAACAATTTCAGGACCCTGGTCAAGGGGGAAAGCCTCGTCACCCTCTTGGAACGGAAGGGGGAATGCATACTCCCCCGGGGGTCCACGGTGCTCGCCCGGGGGGACCGGATTCATATCCTGGCCCAGGAAAAGGAACTGAACGCGATCTTTAACCTGGCGGGGAGGGCAGAAAAACCCCTGCGGAAAATAGGGATCGTCGGCGGGGGCCGGGTGGGGAGCCTCATCGCCGAGGGGCTTCTGGACCGGGAGACGGAAAAGAAGAAGGGCCTCTTTTCCCTGCTGAAGTCCCTGATTCCCCGGAGCAGCCGCCGGGTGATCATCATTGAAGAGGATTACGGCCGCTCCAAGGAACTGGCGGACCGTTTCCCCGAAGCGCTGATCCTCAACGAGGATATTTCCGACGAGAGTTTTGTCGCCGAAGAGCGGATCGACGATTTGGATTTGATCATCACCGCCACGGAGGATCAGGAACTGAACATGATCGCCGCGATCTACCTCAAATCCCGGGGGGTCCGCCGGGCCATCGCCCTGGTTACGGGCCTGGGCTATGCGGCCATAGCCCGGCAGTTGGGGGTGGACGTGGTGATCCCCATGAAGTCGGTGGTGGTGGATTCGATCCTGTCCCACCTCATGGGGGGCGGGGTCCGGGAGGTCCACCGGATCGGGGACGGAAGCATCGACATTATCGAGATCGAAATAGGCCCCGCCTCCCCGGCACGGGACATGCCCATCACGGATTTCAAGATCCCCGCCGGGGGCCTCGTGATGCTGGTGAACCGGAAGGACCATTCCTTCATCCCCCGGGGGGACTACATCTTTCGAACCGCCGACCGGATCATCCTCATCGCGAAGAACGGAAGCGAAGCGGAAATCGAAAAGTTCTTCGGGACATTGCTATGAGACATTCCCTGATCTTCCGCCTTCTCCTGCTGTTCCTGGCCCTGGCGGCCATGACCATGCTCATCCCCTTATGTTTAGCCCTTGCCTGGGGGGAAGGGGAGATGATCCTGCCCTTCCTCATCCCCGCCCTGGGGGGGATGATCCCGGCCCTGCCGGTGGCGATCTTCACCGGCAAACGGCCCATCCGTTTCAGCGCCTCCGACGGCTTCCTCCTGGTCTTCTCCGCCTGGGTCCTGATAAGCCTCCTGGGGGCGTTTCCCTACTACCTCTCAGGCGCCATTCCCCGGTTCTCCGGCGCGGTCTTTGAGAGCGTCTCGGGCTTCTCCACCACCGGGGCCACGGTGATCGGCGACGTGGAAAAGCTCCCCCGGTCCCTGCTTTTTTGGCGGGCCATGACCCACTGGCTGGGGGGCATGGGGATCGTGGTCCTCTCCGTGGCCCTCCTCCCCCTCTTAGGAGTCGGGGGCTTCCAACTGCTCAAGGCCGAAACCGCGCCTGAAAAGGAAAAGATCACCCCTAAGATCACCGAAACCGCCAAGATCCTCTGGCTCATCTACACCGCCCTCACCGCCCTGGAAACCCTGCTCCTGATGCTGGGGGGCATGGACTGGTTTGACGCGCTCACCCACGCCTTTTCCACCATCGCCTCCGGGGGCTTCAGCGTCCGCAACAACAGCATCGCCGCCTACCATTCCCCCTGGATCGAGGGGGTCTGCACGGTCTTCATGCTCCTGGCGGCCTTCAACTTCACCATGATCTACCGGCTGATCCAGGGCAAGTACCGGGAAGTCCTGACCAACAGCGAGACCCGCGCCTACGGCCTCGTCATCCTCGTCTCGGTGGGGATCAGCGCCTTCGCCCTTCTCCCCACCCTTCCCGCGGGGGAGGCCCTGGGCAAGGCATCCTTCCACGTCGCCTCGATCCTCTCCACCACGGGCTTTTCCTCCGCGGACTATTCCCTCTGGCCGGCGGCGGCCCAGGCGGTGATCTTCTTCCTCTTGTTTACCGGGGGCTGTTCGGGGTCCACCGCCGGGGGAATCAAGGTGATCCGCCACGTGATCCTGACGAAACAGGCGGGCAACGAGATGAAACGGCTTCTCTACCCCCGGGGGATATTCAGCGTCCGCCTGAACAACAAGGTGGGCTCCAAGAATGTGGTCTACGGGGTGGCGGGCTTCGTGTTCCTCTACCTGGCCATCGTCCTCGTCGTCACCCTGATCGTCAGCGGCTCCGGGATGGACCTGTTTTCCTCCCTCAGCCTCGCGGCCCTCACCCTGGGAAACGTCGGCATCGGCCTCGGGGCGACGGGGCCGGGCGCGGTCTTCCGGGACCTCCCCGCCGGGATCATCTGGGTCCTCTCCTTTGTGATGATCGCCGGGCGGCTGGAACTGTGGACCGCCCTGGTGTTCTTTTCCCGGGCCTATTGGCGGCACTGAGGAGGAACGGGCATGGTTGAAGAAAACGCCCTGAAACGGCTCATGTTCAAACCCTTCATGTTCCTGCGGGTCCTGCCCCTTCTCCTCGGGATCCTGGCGCTGATCATGTTTCCCTCCCTCGTCATGGCCCTGGCGTACGGGGAGACCGCCATGATCCGGGCCTTTGCCCTGCCCTCATCGCTCGCCCTGGCCGCGGCGGGCGGCGCCCTGGTCTCCCTGCGGAAGCGGCCCCTCCGTTTCAGTCCCCGCCAGGGCTTTCTCCTGGTGTCCCTCACCTGGATGCTGATAAGCCTCGTGGGGGCCCTTCCCTACTATCTCGGGGAAGTGGGCCTTTCCTTTACCGACGCGATCTTTGAAAGCACCTGCGGCTTTGCCACCACCGGGAGCACCACCATTGCGGATGTGGAGCGCCTCCCCCGGTCCCTCATTTTCTGGCGGAGCATGACCCACTGGTTCGGCGGCATGGGGATCATCCTCCTCTCCGTGGCCCTCCTTCCCCTCCTGGGGGTGGGGGGCTTCCAGCTCATCAAGGCCGAGACCCCGGGCCCGGAAAAGGAGAAGGTTACCCCCAAGATCACCGCTACCGCCAAGATCCTCTACCTGGTGTACTGCGGCCTCACCGCGGTCCTGGCGATCTGCTACCTTGCCGGGGGGATGAACTGGTTTGACGCCCTCTGCCACGCCTTCACCGTCGTCGCTTCCGGGGGGATTAGCACGAAGAACGCGGGTATCGCTTCGTACCGGTCCCCCTTCATTGAGGTGGTTACCACGATTTTCATGCTCCTGGCGGCGGTCAACTTCAACCTCTACTACCGGCTGCTCCAGGGCAAATACCAGGACATCGTCGACAACTCCGAATTCAGGACCTACCTGTTCATCTTCGCCGCCGCCGCGCTGATCATCACGGTGAGCATCCTGCCGGTTTACGGCTCCCTGGGGACCGCCCTGCGCTACGGAACCTTCCAGGCCGCCTCGGTGCTTTCCACCACCGGGAACGTCATCGCGGACTACGAGGCCTGGCCGATGCTTGCCCAGGCGGTCATCTTCGTCCTCATGTTCATCGGGGGCTGTTCCTCCTCCACCGCCGGGGGGATCAAGGTGGTGCGGCTGGTGGTCCTCTTCAAGCAGGCGGGGAACGAAATGCGGCGGCTCCTCTACCCCCGGGGCATTTTCAGCATCCGCCTCAACCGCAAGGTGGGCCGTAAGGACGTGGTTTACGGGGTGGCGGCCTTTATTTCCCTCTATATCATGGTCATTATCGCGGTCACCCTGATCACCGCCCTTTCGGGAATCGAGGTCTTTTCCTCCTTCAGCGCCGCCCTGGCGGTAACGGGAAACGTGGGCGTCGGCTTCGGCGCCATCGGCCCCACCCGCAGCTTCGCGG